>JAPLST010000292.1:34075-41510 GCA_026398485.1 bacterium | reverse complement strand
TTTCATGCTGCATGCCCCGCGCGGTGCGCGTGGCGTACGCGGCAGCAGGTATTCGGTAATCGGTGGTCGGTGTTCGGTGCAGAAACAGCGGCAGAATCGCGGCACGGAGGCCGCTCCCACTCTACAGCTACTGCCGCCGGCGGGATCGCGCGCATGGCTCGATTGACGATCAACGATTGACGAAGAGCGAAGTAAAGACTGAACCGTGACTGCGCAAACCGCTGCGCTATCCGCGCCGCCGGCGCAGCAACGCCAGAACAAATCCCAAGCCCAACGCCAGCACCGGCTCCGGCACCAAGCTGCCTGAGTATGCCACCGCAAAGCGCACCGGCGCATACGGCAGATTATTGCCTGAAACAATGATCTTATACGTGCCGCCCGTGGGCGTGCTGACAATGACGCCTTCAACCGTGTTGGCGTGATCCCCGGTCGAGACGTTGCCGTAGGCGTGTATCCATAGGTCTGGATCAGCATAGGCGGCCCATGTGCCGCTAGAATTGTCGTATGTGCGCGATGAGCCGCCACCAAAATCTCGCAATTGCATAACATTCGCCGACAGAAGTCGAGAACCGATAAAGAATGTTGCACCGGTGATCACTAACGGCGTGCCGAGGGTGAGTATGCGATATTTATAGCCGATGGAGCCAGCCGCAAGCGTGTTGGTATAACCAAACAATATGGTACCCGGCGCGCCGCCAGCACCTGTGTTCCAAATAAAGGTGCCATACTGGCCTCCCGCGCCCGTTGTATCATATAATATTTGATAAATATGCGTGATTGTCAACGGTGAATCCGGCGCGGTGCATTTTTCCGCTTCCAACATGCCGACCGGGCTAGACCAGCCCGTGGCCGTTGTATTCGTGTAGTAAAACAGATCGAGGCGTGTGGCCATCGCCAATGGATAATTTGTTCGATTGCTCGGATCGACCACGCGCAGGTCAAGATCGTTCATCAAACCGCCGCCTGAAATAGTTGTATAGCCCGTGTTGAGCGCATAGAGCGATCCCGGGAAATCCGTCCAGGTCAAGTGGACTTTCAGCGGATTGTTGCTGTCGTACACGGTGACATTGGTGGTGAACTGGCCGGCCGCGCCAAAGGCGTTGGTCCACAGGAACATGCGGTAATTGGCATCGCCATACAAGGCGCCCGCGAGATTGAGCCGGCCCCAGCCCTCGACGTTGTTGGGCGCGGCGCCTATTTCGCGCGTGGCGCCGGTGCCGTATTGGCCGGCGGCTATGTCCGTTGCGCCATTCAGTAACATGGCTTTGACCAGGCAGGCGGGCGGATTCGACCAACTGCGATTGACGCGCAGGTATTCGCGCATGACCGCCGCCGCGCCCGAGACCAGCGGGCACGACATGCTGGTGCCGCCGCTGAAGACATAATTGCTGTTACCGGCCAGCAGCGTGCCCTGGCCCCATAAAATGGGGGTGGCGAGTGAGGCCGCGTGCGTGCGCACCGACGCGATGAACGTGCCGGGCGCGACGATCTCGGGTTTGATCCGCCCGTCGCCGCACGGGCCGCGACTCGAAAAGGCTGCCATGCCGGTCGGCGCATTGGCAATAGGATCGGGATTGATCGGCGCGATCGGGTATCTGGTGGGCCAGGATGCGCCCCACGTGCCGGGTTCCGTCGCATTGCGCACGTTTTCGCTGGCGCCGACGGTGATGCAATTCTTGGCCGTGCCCGGTGCACCAATCGAGCCAAGATCAATGATGCCGTTGGTGGGATTCAAATCAACACCGGCATTGCCGGCCGCAAAACACGCCAACATCGTCGGATTGTTGAAGAGAAAGGTGTCTAAGTCGCGTGATTGGGAAGTATAGCCACCATACGTGTCCGAACCCCAACTGTCCTGGTGAATGCGCGCGCCGGCGCTGTAGGCCTGATTGAACAATCCCAGAATGCCGGTCGGCAGATAAATATTATTGGCCACCGCGGGATCGTTGCTGCCTTGCGCTTGAAACACCAGTCGCGCTTTGGGCGCCATGCCGGCATAGCACGTGCTCGGAAATCCGTTGGTTTGCGGCCAGGCGCCCGACAACACGCCGTTGCCCAGCACCGAACCTGACACATGCGTGCCGTGCCCTGAATAGGGATCGCTGGCGCCATCGCCAAGATTGTCATAAATCTGCACAATGCGCGTGGCGCCGGCATTGTCTTGAAAATCTTTGTGAATCGCCGTCGTGTTGACCCCGATGTCCAAGCCGCTGTCGGCCACCGCCACGATTTCATTGCTGCCGGTGAAATCGCGCGTGCGCCACATGCTGCGCGCGTCCACAATGTCGGCCGCGACGCTGTTGTTGACCTCGTTCAGCGGGGCGTAGTCAAGCAGCAGCACATCCGGCAACGCGGCGATTTTGCTGATGCCGTCGGTCGGCAGCGTGACGAGCACGGTCTGCGCATCCTGCGCGCTTTCGCCCAATGAGCTTGCTTTTGCGGCAAGCGCTTTCAAGTCTGCGCCGGCCACCGGGAAGACGCGCAGGCGAATCGTCGGCAGGGTCGCGGCCCGCCCGCTCAGCGCCTGTTGCAGCAGGTCGGAGTAGCGATACTCCGCCGCATAGTTGCCAACCCAGCGCACGCCGGGCAGCGCGCGCACGCCAGCTACTTTGTCCGGCGCGACTTTGATAATGAAGGTGTTGTCGGGAATCGCGCCCAGCACGGTCAAGCCTTGCTGCGCCAGCGCGGCGGCGGCGGCGCCATCGAGCGGGCGCGTGAATTGCACCAGCCGCAGGTCATCCGCCGTGGCGCGCGCGGCGGCCGCCATGCTAATGGCATTGCCGGTCTGGTCGCGCGCCGTCAGCGGATTGACGCGCCGGCCGGCGAGCGTGACGTATTCCGCAGCCAGCGCGGGATCAACACTGACAATCTGGCGCGGATTGATCTGGGTGCCGACGGCCACAATGCCTGCCGGTTTCAAGCTTGGCGCTGCGCCGAAGGCACTAAGGGAAATGAGCAGTGAAGTTGCGATGCTGAGCTGGGTGTGTGCTTTCATACGGTCTCCCGAGGTAACGGTAACGTAAAGGTTGTGCAATGCCGTTAGTATATCAAATGCCGGCGTTTTTGTCAATATGTGGTATATCGATGCCGATATACCAATAAATAAGATTCGCCGCCGGGCGGCGATTGCAGTGATCTCTATTCGAGATTCCTTGTTCATCATTCGAGATTCCACCTCCCGCTTGCCTGTGCGCGCACGAATCGCTATACTACTGGCCATGACAACCATGGTGCCGATACGAGTCTCGATCGCGGTCATCACCGCCAATCGCAGCGATTTGCTGATCGCCTGCCTGCGCTCGCTGCAGGCCGGCACGTATCCGCTGCACGAAATCCTGGTGTATGACAATGGCTCGACCGACGACACCGCCGCGCGCCTTGCCGCCGAATTTCCGGCCGCGCGCCATATCCGGCACACGCGCAACATGGGCCTGTCGTACTGCCACAACCGCGCCATGCACGAGTTCAGCGGCGATTGCGTCTTTCTCGTGGACGATGACAACGAAGCCGAACCGGACCTGCTCGAACAAATCGTGCGGCACATGTATGCCACCGGGCACGAGCGCATCGGCATAGCCGGCCCGGTCATCATGGATTTCTATGCCAAGGAAAACGTGGTGCTGACGGGCGGCGCCACCAGTTTGTGGACCGGCCGCAATCTGCTGAACACCAAGCGCATGGCCGATGCGCCGGCGATCATGCCCAGCCTGCGCGCGCCGAATTCAACGTTGATCCGGCGCGAAGTCATCGATGATGTCGGGTATATGGACGAGCAATTATTTTCGACCTCGGCGGACGAAGATTACATCCGGCGCATGGCCGCGCGCGGCTGGCGCTGCGATTTCGTGCGCGATGCCGTGATCTATCACAAAGCCAAGCCGTCCGACACCTATGCCCGCCAAGTCGGCCTGACCAATCCGGCGCGCGCCTACATTCTGGCGCGCAATCGCACGGTGCTCATTCGCCGCTACAGCCGCTGGTACCAGTTGCTGGCGTTTTTGTGCGTGTGGCAATGGCTGTGGCATGCCTTTTATTTGCATGTGCTGGTGTGGCGCTCGCCCGACCTGCGCATGCGGCGCGCCTATCTGCGCGGGATCCGCGACGCCTGGCGCTATTGCATGACCGGCGAACTGCCGCCGCTCGACGCCGTGCTGGCCCTGCTGTAAAGCATAGTTTGACTGCGGATTCTGCAGCACCCCACGACCCCGCCGTTAAAGTGATTTAGGAAATGCGAATATCCAATATCCAACAAGGAATGACCAATGATGAAGTTCTGCGCAGACACTTCGCCCTTGGATATTGAGTGTTGAATATTGGATATTCATCTCTTCTATCAGACCACCACGACCCCGGCACGGTGCAGCACATCGCGAACGCAAAAATGCCTGTCGCGGTCGATCCCTTCAGTTGCGTCCGTCCTGCCTGGAGGGACGCACACCGTTGCGTCCTTCTGCATCGGCCACGACGGAGCGTGGCCCTCCCGTTGCGTCCGTTCTGCAATGGCCACGACGGAGCGTGGCCCTCTGCCCGTCGCCACCGCACGGCGTGCGGCTCACATTTTGCATGCAGAGACGCGCAAAACCGCGGCTCAGCGCGTAAAGCCCCACTCCAGCAGCGCTTTCGCAAAATCATCGCGCACGCGCTTGTGCTTGACGCCAATCACGACCGCGATCAGGCGCTGGCCATTGCGCGTGGCCGTCACGGTCGCGGAAAAACCGGCCCGGCTGTAATACCCCGTCTTCAGCCCGTCCACCCCGCGCACACTTTGCACCAGCCGGTTGTGATTGACCAAATTGAACGTGCCGTGGCGAAACGTGTCGGTCCACGTGCCGGCCCATTGCATCAGCACGCGGTGTTTCAAGGCCTCGCGCGCCAGCAAGGCCATGTCCAGCGCGGTGCTGACGTTATTACCGGCGCGGCCGGGCAAGCCGTGCGGATTGTAGTAGCATGTGTGCTGCATGCCCAACTCCCGGGCGCGCGCATTCATCTGTTGCACAAAGACGCGTTCTGAGCCCGCGACTGTCTCGGCCAGCGCATAGGCCGCGTCATTGGCGCTGACGATCATCAAGGCTTTCAGCAATTCCGCCAAGGTAAATGTTTCGCCGGGTTTTAGATACACCTGGCTACCACCAATCAAGGCCGCATTGCGCGAGACCTTGACGGTGTGATTGAGCGACAAGGCCTGGCGCTGCACGGCTTCGAGCGCCAGGACGGCGGTCATTACTTTGGTCATCGAGGCGATTTCGTGCGGGGTGCGCGCATTCTTTGACCAGAGCACGCGGCCGGACGTTGCATTGATCAAAATCCCGGCCGGAATGAGCGCCACGTTTTTGAGCGCAAGGTCGTTGCCGTTGCGCGCGCCGTCATACGACCAGACGCGCGCAAAACCATCCCGCCCGGCCAATTGTTGCACGACCGGCGCCGGCAAGAGCTGCGGCGCCGGTGGCGCCAGCGGTGCGGCAACCGGCACGCGCAACCGGCGTTCCTGCTGGGGAAACGCGGTCGGCGTGTACGGCAGATTGGTGAACAGCAGCGCTGGCGGTGGCAGGGGTGCGGGCGACGGCGCAGGCGTGCGCTCCTCAAACAGGAGCCACGCGCAGATGGCGATCACCGCCATCCCGAAGACCAGGAGTATGCCATGAAGTATTTTGTGGGCCAGCATTGTAATGCGCGTGTCATAGGGCGCGCGCCATTATAGTAGAAGTGGGCGCGCGCGTCAAACCATAAAATTCTTTCGTCAATTCTTTCGCCGCGAAAGAATTGTGAATGCGGCTGCTTCAATGTGTGGGAGCCGGCTGCTTGGAGTCCCGCCACGCGGCGGTGATTCCACCCGGCGAATGCTGTTGCTTCGCGGCGCGGCGGCCGCTACCTTACTCGGTATTCGGTACTCGGTGGTTGATTTTCGGTGAATAATCAGAGTTAGCCATCGCGGCACGGCGGCCACCCCTGCTTTACAGATTGCCAGCCTCGCTCTGCGCCTCGTCAATCAGCGCAACGGCGCCGCGCGCACGGTGACGCGCAGTTCGCGTGTGGCGGCGGTAATGGTAAACGGTTCAGTTGAATAGTGCAGCGCGCCGTCGGGTTCCAACCGGACATCGTTGTACTGACCCAGGCGCACATAATCCTCGATGGCGCCCTGCTCGTCCGTCGTGGCATTGATGAGCGACGTGTGCATGTATGCTGCCGGCGTGCCGTCCGCCATGACAAAGGTCAGCCGCACCAAGGCCGCATTGGTCATTTGCAACACCAAGTCCGGGAGCTCGACGACCGCATGCGCGTCAAGGGCAACCCACGCGCTGCGCGCCGCGCCGGGCTGGCCGCTCTTGCAAGCCACGACTTGATACGCGCCGGTCGGCAGGCAGGTGAATTCGAAGCGCCCGTCCTGTGCATCTGACTGCGCATCGAGCTGTTCACCGTGCCTGCCGGCGCGCAGCAGGGCGACATCGGCGACCAAGGGTTGCGCCCGCTCGTTGACAACGCGGCCGCGCAGGGTACCGGCCGCGGCCCGGACAATCAGGTCGCCAATGTCGCACTGGCCGCTTGCGTCAAGACGGAATGCTGCCTGCACCGGCGCATAATTCCCAACCCAGGCGTACACGACACCGGCGTTTTCCCGCGTCGGCAAGACAAACCGCCCGTCAGCGTCGTTGCATGCGTACTGGCTATCCAGGCCGAGGCCGACGGCAAAATTCGTTGCCGGCGTGTCCGCGCGTTCGAGGCACACGCGCCCGCGCACCGTGCGCAGCGGCGGCAATTGCCACACAATCGGCGCGGTGCTGACGACCACATTCGTACGATAGATCGTGTCTTGAGTGTAGGTCGATAAACACACCAACCCGCCGGTGGGACCGCTGGCATCTGTGAATTCAAAAAAACCAAGATGGTCGGTGCGGGTGTCGCCGAATGATTGTTGGTCCGTGCTCTCATCGAGTAATGTGTCAATCACCGGCTCGCCGTTGCAATCATACAGGTAGCCACAAACAGTAATGCCATTCGTGTACAGGACGCCCGTCAGGACAATGAAATTTGTGCGCGCGCTGGTCACGGGCACATTGTTGGTTTCGGCCATCAGGCTGGCGGTGCTGAATGCCTGCACTGCGCGCAGCACCGTCCGATTCTGCATGAAATCATCCGGCACGCAATACCAGCCATCGGCATCCGCTGCAGCCGCGAGCGCGCCGATGATGCCCTGCCCGGACTTTTCATTAAAGGCCTCTATATTCAAGGTGTATGCACGCACGGGTACCTGCTGCTGGTCTTGGAATTTGAACAGCACGCGGGGCGTGTGCCGCACGACAAGGTCACAGCGGCAGACCTCGCCGACATGCGTGCGAATGGCGGCCACGTTTGGCGTTGGGTCCATCAAACCAAAAAGACTGCCCTTCACAGCCAGCTCGTACGTTTGCGGCGCGGCGGCGTTGGAAATGATATACGC
>JAPLST010000292.1:12704-34030 GCA_026398485.1 bacterium | reverse complement strand
AGGCTCTTGTTCCGTCCAAAAGCCGCTGTTGCGGCCGAGGCTGACGGAAGCATACTTGCGATTGGGTGGGCGCACCACGTTCACGATTACCTCCACGCCGGCCACCGGCGCGCCGGCCTCGTCGCGGATCGTGCCGGCAATATGCCCGGCATCGTGCAAGAACAGCGTCAGTTCTTGCCCGGAATAACTGTCGTTCACATAACAGCGCGCATCGGCATAGCCGGCGTGGCTGGCGGACAGTCCACCGCTAAAATCTTCATTGTCCGGCACGCGCAGCACAAAGGCGCCGGCGACATCGGTCGTGGCGCACGGCGGGCCGTCATGCCAACGCACGAGGGCGTTTGCGACGGATTCCTTCGTGCGCTCAACCAGCACTTTGCCATTGATCGTGCGCAAACGCGGCGCGCGAAACGTCAGGTCGAGCATGGTGCCCTCGGCATCCACCAGCAGATTCGTGCGGATCGGCGGGGCCTGCTCGCACGACGCCTGCATGCGGTAGAAGTTCGGCAAGAACGCGGCGCAGGAGTACGTGCCGTCGGCAGCGGGTGTGATGGTCGCATTGACCGTACCGGTGCCATGCGGCAGAGCATGCCGCTCCAGCGGCTCGCCGGTCAGTTGAAAAGTGGCAAGCGGCGTGCCGTCCTCGCGCCGGGCGCGGCCGCGCACGAGCGCGCCGGCGGGCAGCGTGACCATGGCCGGGGGCCGGTTCGTCGGCATGGGCAGATCTGCTGCTGCGGCCTGGAGCGGCCGCGCAAGCGGGGCACGCACGGCACGCGGCGCGGGCTGCGCCGGCGCTGAAGCTTTGCGTCCACAACCGGCAATCATCATGCCCATCAAGACCGCCAGAAACAGATTGCTGCGCATGGCACCTTCGTTGTTAAGTTAATCTCATTCATCCACGATCCCGCCGGCGGCGGGACCGTGGGGGTCTGGCAGAAAGTGAATGATTCTTGTTCTGCATTCATCATTCATCACTCATCATTCATCATTTCTCCACAGAGGAAACTGTCAGAACGCAATGGTCTCGTGCGCGTTGGGCGCCAAGATCACGGTGCGCTGCATGTTGGTGTAGCTGTCGCCCATGCGGCCGTAGAAGTTCACTTTATAGGCGCCGTCCGGAAGATTGTTCGCCTCCAGCGTCTGGGTGTCTTCCTTGGCGATATGCCCGATATTCACCGGCGTGCCGGCAAGATCCAATTCAAAGCTCGCGTTCCACGTGGTAGTAAATGGAAACGTGATGGTGAGGGAGGCCGTGCCGCTGACAAATGCAATCGTGTTCTGGTCGCCGGCGACCAAGGTGACGGGGCACACCACTTTTTTATCCGAGCACACGGCCACATACGCGCCGGGCATGGCCTTGACTGAAAACGCGCCGTTATGCACGCTGCACGAAAAATAACGGCTGTTCTCGTCGCGCAGGTAAATGTAATCGTTCGCCAGCGGTTGGCCATCCAGCGTGACTGTGCCGGCGATGAGTTCGAGCGCGAGCAGCGTGACGCGCAGCTCGCGCGTGCCGGCCTCAATCACAAACGACTCGGCAAAATAGCGCGCGTTGTCGATATACAAAAAGACATTGTCGTACGAGCCCAGCCGCCAATAATCTTCGACCATGCCCTGCGCGTCCGTCATTGCATTGTTGAGTTGCGACACTTGCATGCCCGCCGCCGGCGTGCCGTCCGCCATGACAAAGGTCAGGCGCACCAGGGCCGCGTTGGTCATTTGCAACACCAAGTCCGGGACATCGACAACATCCTGCGCGTTGAGGGCGATCCACGCGCTGCGCGCCGAGCCGGATTGGCCATTCTTGTAGGCCGCGACTTGATAGGCGCCGGTCGGCAGGCGCGTGAATTCGTAGCGGCCATCCTGCGCGTCGGTTTGCGCACTGACTTGTTCTTGGCGCGCGCCGGCGCGCACCAAGGTGGCTTGGGCGCTCAGCGGTTGCGTCCGCTCGTTAACCACACGCCCGCGCAGCGTGCCCGCCGTGGCGCTGACAATCAAGTCGCCGACGTCGCACTGGCCCTGCGCATCGAGGCAGAATGACGTTTGCGCCGGCGCATAGTCGCCGATAAAGGCATAGACCACGCCGGCGGTGGCGCCGCGATCTTCGACCGGCATGCTGAAGCGCCCGTCGTCGGCGCTGAACGAACGCTTGTTGTACAGATCGAATCCGATGGCAAAATTCGTCGCCGGCGCGTCGGCACGTTCGAGACAGACGCGACCGCGCACCGCGCGCAACGGCGGCAGGCGCCAGATGATCGGCGCGGTGCTGGCCGCCACATTGGTCGAATAGCCCGTGTCATTAAAGTAGGCACCCAAGCGGATCGTGCCGCCGGTCGCATCACCGCCGTGCGCAAATTCAAAGAACCCGAGATGGTCGGTGCGGACGTTGCCGAGTGAGCGCCGCGTGGCATCTTGGTACGCATACATCTGCGCATCAACCTGCGGTTCATCGTTGCTGTCATAGAGGTAGCCGCACATGCCTTGTTCATTGGTGCCGCTGCCGGTCAGGACAATGAAATTCGTGCCGGTGTTGGCCACGCGCAGGTCATTGGTTTCTGCCGTCAATCCCTCCTTGGTGGTTGCTTGCATGGTAAGAAATGCGGCCTCATGGCGCACAGACCACTCCGACAGGCAATACCAGCCGTCCGCGTCCGCTTCGACTTGCGTTCTGCTGCCGCCCTGCTGGCCGCGTTCATCGCCGAAGCGGTATTCCATGAGCAACTCATATTCGCGCACCGGCACGCGCTGTTGGTCCAGCAATTTGACCAGCACCGTCGGCGTGCCCCGCACCGTCAGATCACATTGACTGACCACGCCGACGCGCGTGCTGATGGCGGCCGCATTCGGTTCGGGCCGCAGCAGGCGGCAACGCTGACCATGCACATCCACGCGGTAGGTTTGCGGCGCGGCGACATTTGAGACGACGTACGCGCCCTGCGCATCGCTGGGCATGCTGGCATACTGACATATCATTTGTTCTTCCCAATATTCGTTCTCGCTGCCAAAGGCAACCGAGGCCCGCTGGCGATTGGGCTGCTGCGCCGCCTGCACATTCACATACAAGCCCGACACGGGCGTGCCGTCCTCATAGCGCACCGTGCCGGCAATCTGGGCCGCCTCGCGCAAGAGCAGCGTCAGCATCTGCCCGCGATAGTCGTTGTTGACATAGCGTTGCACGCCGGCGTAGTTTTCGTGCGCGACGGACAATCTGCCGAAAAACTGCTCGCCGTCCGGCGCGCGCAGGGCAAAGACACCGGCGACATCGGTCGTGGCGCAGAGCGCGTCTTCATTCCAGGTTACCATGGCATTCGCGACGGGTTCCTTCGTGCGCTCAATCAGCACCTTGCCATTGACCGTGCGGAAGCGCGGCGCGCGAAAGGTCAGGTCGAGGATGCTGCCCTCGGCATCCACCAGCAGATTCGTGCGGATCGGCCGGGCCTTGTCGCACGACGCCTGAATCCGGTAAAAATTCGGCAGAAACGTGGCGCAGACATAGGCGCCGTCGCCCGCCGTGGTTACCGTTTCATTGACCGTGCCGGCGCCGCGCGGCAGATCGTACATCTCGCCCGGTTCGCCGCTCAACTGAAACGTGCCGGCCGGGGTGCCGTCATCGCGCAGCGCGCGACCATGCACCAGCACGCCTTCAAGCAACGTGACTGGCACGACTTTGTCCTGACCGTCGCGCGTGTCAAACGGTGCAGAAAACGAGCGGGCGCAGCGCGGCGAGGTCACTTCCAGGCGCAGGCCCGTCAATCCGCGCAGAATCGGCGGCAGAATAATAATCGGCCCGGTCGCGTCGGCCACGCGCGCGGCACTGACGTGATCCATGTCGGCATTGTTGTCCGGCTTGATGCGCACGGTCAGATTGCTGAGCAGGGCTGGGCGCGCGGCGGTGATCTGCGCGGTGATGACCACGCCGGTGCTGGATAGCGTGAGTGCAAGCTGCAGCGGCGCGGCGGTCTTTGGCAGATTGCTGAGGTTGGTGGCAACAATGGCATAGGGCCGCTTGATCGCGCTGACGCGAAATGCGGTATACTGCAGCGGCACGAGCAGTGTCGCGCGGCCATTCGCGTCGCAGTGCGCCGACCACCAGACCGAACTCGGATTGGCATTCTCGATCAAAATCTGCGCGGCGGCGGCGGGCGTGGCATACTCGTAAACCGTGACCTGCACCGGGCGCATATTCGTCGGCATGTCCGGCACTGGCACGGGTGCCGGCGTGTCCGGCGCGGTATCCTGCACTGCTTGCGGCGCCGCAATTGAAGGTGGGGGTTGCACGGGCGGCACGGGCTTGCGCCCGCATCCCATCACCATCATGCTTATGGCTATCACGCAACCAACAATCCAGATTCGCATCGTACCCTCGCTGGTTCCAAACATTATACAATATTTCGTCGCGGCGAAGGGTTGGGGGGATGCGAATATCCAATATCCAACAAGGAACGTCCAATGATGAAGTTCTGCGCAGATACTTCGATGTTCGATGTTCGATGTTAATTTTTTTCGCAACGAAACAAATTAAGGTGCAGGGTGCAGATATGCCGCACGGAGGCGGCTCCCACTATCTTTCAGCACCGACGTACTGCTTTCTTCGTGTGTTCGCGGCGCAAGAAATTCAGCGGATCGCCTGGCGCACGCCGTGCGGGCGCCACGATGGCGCGATGGTGCGCTCGCGCCGGCACCGTTGCAAGACCGCTGCCGGATACAACGTGTATTCGCCGTACTTGTCATTGACCATGTCCTGCGCCATGGTCAGCTGCAACACTTTGCGCTCGGCCGCAAACAGCGGCAGTTGTTCGCCCTGCGGCCGCACATTCGCGACGGACACGCCGACCAGCCGCACCGGCTCGCGCAGCGGGATCGTGGTCCAGATCCGTTGGGCGACGTGATAAATGTCCGCGCCCAGCCGCAGCGGCTCGGCAACCGTCTGGCGCTTGGTCACGCTGGCAAAGGAGGCCCAGCGAATCGACACTGCCACGGTCGTGCCGCACAGCCCGGCCGCGCGCATGCGCCGGCCGACCATCTCGGCCAATTGTTGCAAATAGATTTCGACATCGGCGCGGTTGGTGACATTGTGGGCGAGGGTCATCGAATGGCCGACCGATTTGGGCGCCGCCTCTTCGTCTGCAGGAATGACCGGTGCCGTATCGCGCCCGAAGGCCGCCTCGTGCAGCCATGCGCCCGTCACGCCGAACTGGCGCTCGAGATATGCGCGCGGCACGGGCTGCAACTGGCCGCAGGTGCGAATGCCGCGCTGCTGGAAGAATGCCGTCATGTGCGGGCCGATGCCGCAGATTTCATCCAGCGGCAAATCATGCACGAAGGCGGGCACGTCGTCCGGGTTGACGATGACCAAACCATCCGGTTTTTGCAGATTGGCGGCCACTTTCGCCAGTAATTTGTTGGGCGCAATGCCGATCGAGCAGGTGATGTTGAACGCGGTGCGAATGGCGTCCTTGATGGCGTGCGCGATGCGCGTGGCGTTGCCGAACAGATACAACGAGCCGCTGATGTCCAGAAACGCCTCGTCAATCGAGCAGACCTCGACCAGCGGCGTGTACTGGTGCAAGATCAGGGCGATGCGCCGCGCGGTGTCCATGTACTTGTGCGGATTGCCGACGACGAACTGGACGAGCGGGCAACGCCGGCGGGCCTCATACACTGTCGCGCCGGTCTTGACGCCGCAGGCCTTGGCGGGATAGGAAGCGGTCAGCACGACGGTGCGGTCTTTGGCGCCGATGACGGCGATCGGCTTGCCGCGCAAGGCCGGATTGCTGGCCTGCTCGACCGAGGCGAAGAAGGCGTTCATGTCCACGTGCAGAATCGTGCGTGGCGCTGGTTCAATGGCGTAGTCCATGCAAGAGTATAGCATACAAATGTATGGTAGTGCAAGGCGCCGGCATTTTTCTGATTTTGGTGGCTCTGTCACCTGCTGCACGCCGCACGCCGTGCGTCGGCTACGTGCAGAGATCCGCGATCGCCGCACGCAATGCCGCGCCCGTCACCTGCTGCACGCCGCACGCCGTGCCGGGAACGCCGATCTCCCGATCGGCTGAAGGCCGCTGCGATCGCCCGATCGCATCTTGCGGCGGATGGCACCGCGCGCGGAACCGCCGCCAACTTCTGCAGCTCTGCAGCCATCGGCATGCCGGATCGCCCGCGCGATTGCGCAGCGCGCCGGCAGACGCGTCTCCGGGCGCAGCACCGGTTCGGGAAAAACCGTTGACCGCAGCAGCGAAATAGCAGATAATACTCGGCATTAACAGGATTGGAGACATTGGATGACCACACCATCACGCGACCCGCTCAAGATTGGCATCGTCGGCGCTTGCGCCCGCGGCGCCAATTTCAAACTTGGTTGCGACGCCGTCGGCCTGCGCATCGCGGCCGTGTGCGACACCAATGCCGACGGCCTTGCGCAGGCCGCCGCCGCGCTTGGCGCGCCAGAAAAATTTACTGACTACGAAACCATGCTTGACAAGGCGCGCTTGGATGCCGTGATCATCGGCACGCCCATGCCGCTGCACGTGCCGCAATCCATCGCCGCGCTCGAACACGGCGTGCATGTGCTGAGCGAAGTGCCCGCGGGCGTTTCCATGGATGAATGCCGCCAGCTCGTTGCGACGTGCGCACAATCCACGGCGGTCTACATGCTGGCCGAGAACTATACCTACATGAAGAACAACATCCTCATCCGCGAATTGGTGCGGCAGGGCTTGTTTGGCGACGTGTATTATGCCGAAGGCGAGTATCTGCACGAATTGAAGGAAATGAACGAAGCCACACCATGGCGGCGGCAATGGCAGACGGGCATTGCGGGCGTGACGTACGGCACGCACAGTCTCGGCCCGCTGCTGCAATGGATGCCGGGCGACCGCGTGACGCGCGTGTGCTGCGTCGACGCCGGCCAGCGCTACAAGGACCCGCGTGGTGAGGCCTACGCCCAGACGACACCGGTCATGCTGTGCCAGACGGCGCAGAACGCCGTGCTCAAAATCCGCGTCGACATGCTCTCCAACCGCCCGCACGCCATGACCAATTACGCGCTGCAAGGCACCGACGGCTGCTACGAATCAGGCCGCGGTGGCCCGGCCGACCAGCCCAAAATTTGGTTGCGCGCCCTCAGTGAGGAACTGCGCTGGCATGACCTCGACACGCTTATGCACACGGCCAGTTTTGCCGAAAAATATCTGCCGGCGCTCATGCGCAACCCGCCGCCCGCAGCGCTCAAGGCTGACCATGGTGGTGGCGACTACTTCGAAGTTCTTGATTTCAAGAACGCCATCACCGGCGCGGCGCCTTGCCCGATCGGCATTCACGAAGCGATGGACATGACCCTGCCGGGCCTGGTCAGCCAGCAATCCGTGCTCGCAGGCGGGCGCTGGCTTGAGGTGCCCGACTCGCGCGCCTGGGCCAAGGGCGAGCCAGAACAGCAACTGCACATGCTCTGGCCGGAGTCAAAACTTGGGACGCCGCCGCATCTGCCCGTGCCGGATGGCTACGTGCTGCGGCAGTATACCGACGCGGACCACGAGCAGTACATGGCGCTGATGATCCATGCGGGCTTCACGGACTGGCCGCGCACGCGGGTCAAGGACACGCTGCGATTCATCCTGCCCGATGGTTTTTTCGTGATCGAGCATTGCGCAACCAAGGCGCTCGTGGCGACCGCGATGGCGACGCACAACGCGAACGACCTGCATCCGTACGGCGCCGAACTCGGCTGGGTGGCGGGCGACGCGGCGCACAAGGGCAAGAAACTCGGCGCCATCGTCAGTGCCGCCGCGACGGCGCGCATGATCCAGACCGGCTTCCGCCATATTTATCTGAAGACCGACGATTTCCGCCTGCCGGCCATCAAGATCTATCTCGAACTGGGCTATGTGCCGCTTCTGTTCTGCGACGGCATGGCCGCGCGCTGGCAGGCCGTGCGGCAGGCGCTGGCTCGTTAGACCGGCAAGGGTGTGCGCGGGAGTGTGAAGCAGCGGTGCGCGTCGATGGCGATGTTGTTGCCGGCGCAATAGTCGACGGTGGCGTAGCGAAAGGGTGCGCCGGTTTTGTGGGCGATGCGCGAGTCGGCGGCGATCTCGTTCCAGTCATTGACCAGGCGCGCGGACGGCATGGCGAGGCCGGCACTGATGTCTTTGCGCGTGCAGAGCGGGTGGGCTTGGATGAAGGCGACAATGGATTCGAGGCGGAAGTCGCGGGCGGCATGCGGGTTGGGACTGCCGTCGGTGTTGAACGCGAACAAGTCGGGCTGGGCATTGGGGCCGGCGGCGGCGAAGGCGGCGCGGGCGGCCTGGCGTTCGTGCTGGCGCAGCATCTGGCGCGCGGCGTTGTGGTTGCCGGCGGCTTTGTACGACAACGCGGCGTTGTGAAAATCGCCGGTGGCCTTGAAGTGCTGGGCGCAGCAGGCATGCGCGTTCTTGTCATTGCCCGCGGCGGACCAATGTGTGGCGGCGCCGGCGTAATCGCGTTGCTGCTCACAATGCTTCGCGTTGCACACATGGGCGCGCCGGGGATCGCCGGCGGCGGCCCAGCCTTGTGCGGCGGCCTCCCAATGGTGTTTGTGTTCGGCCGCGATGGCGTCCAGTTTGGCGAGCAAGGCAGTGGCGTTGGGCGCGGCGGCGGCGCAGCGGCGGGCGGCGCCATGGTGCTTCTCGCGCTGGTACAAATCGATGATTTTTTCCCACTGGCCGCTGGTGCGCTCAATGGTGACGCACAGGCGCTGAATATCCTCGTGGTCGAATTCCGACGAATCCATGAGGTAGTCCAGCGCGGCCAGCGGATTTTCCGCCTGCCAAATGAGCTGGGCTTCGGCTATGATGTCGAGGCGCGTCATTTGCGCTTCTTCGGCATCGGAAAGTGCGCCCGCGGTGGCGCGCCGCAGGCTGTGCTTGGCCACGATGCGGCGCACGGCGCGCCAATCCGCCAGGTCATGTTCGAGACACGCGGCGGTGAACAGTTCATCGGCGATTTCGGCCATGAGGGCATGGTGCTTGGCATTGCTGCGCTGGTCGTCGAGATGAGCCAGGGCGGCGAGCGCGCGCATGAGATCGCCGCGCTCTTCATGGCGCAGGGCGCGCAGGGCCCAGTCCGTGTCTTTCGTGGGCGGTGCGAGCGATGACGGTGGCGGTGCGGCAACCGTGCGACAGCGTGCGGCGGCGGCCGGATCACCGGCGCGTTCATAGGCCGTTGCGGCGGCCGCGCGCTCGCCGCGCTCTTCTTCAAGCAGGGCGACTTCGTGCCATTCATTATTGGCGGTGTGCAGCGCGATACGGCAAGTATTGACCGCGGCGCGTTTGCCGGCGCGCTGAAAGGCGTCAATGGCCTCGGGCCAGGCGTGGTGGCACTGGTGCAGGTGGCCGAGGTCGGCCCAGCGGCCGGTGCGGGTCAGGCCGCGCACGCGGCACGCGCGGGCATCATCCGGGCGGCCGGCTTGCTCGAGGAGCGCGGCGGCGCGGTCTTCATCGCCGGCATGTTCGAAGGCGCGGGCGGCATCCTCGGGCAAATTTAGTTTGAGAAAGAGCGCGGCCGCCGCGCGCGGATTGTCGGCCAGCTCAAGGGCATGGGCCTCGGCCGTGCAGGCGGCGCGGATGTCGCCGGCGCGGCGGTAGCATTCCTCGGCTTGGCGGAAACGCCGGCGCGCAAAATAATATTCGCCTTGCTCGCGCCATGCAGCGGGCGTCGCGGCGGCGGCGCCCAGCGCGGCGAGGGCGTTGATGCCGTCACATTCGAGCGCGGGTCGCACGGCGGGCGTCAGCCATAAATCATGGGCGGGATCTTCTTCATAAATGGCGAGCCAGCGGCGGGCGCGCGTGATGGCGACATAGACATGGTGCAGCGCGCGGCGCGCGACCGGGTCATCGCGCATCGGCTCCGTGCCGCACAGCAGGCGGCGCCAGACCGGTTCGTCCGCCCGGCATACATTCCAGAGCACGATCGCGTCGAATTCAAGGCCTTTGGTGGCCGGAATATCAAAGATACGAGTGGTGTGCAACTGGACGCGCAGCGCGTCGGCGGTCTCCGCATCGCCGGCGATCACGGCGACTTTCGGGCCAAAATCGCGCAGGGCGGCCAGGGCGTCTGCACGGGTGGCTTCGACCAGCACGGGCATCGGGCCGAGCGTGACGCCTTGCTCGGCGAGGTCATCGTCCGAGCGGCCCGTGCGCCGGCGTTGCACTTCGAGAAACGCATTGGCCAAATCAACGACGCCGCGCACGCTGCGGAAATTGCGCGTCAGGCGGATGACCGGCGGCGGGGCCGTGCCGAGGGCGGCGAAGCGCGTGCGCAGCAAGGAGCGCAGCTCGGCCCAGCGAAAGCCGCTGGGATTGACGATCTGCTGCGGGTCGCCGGCGATCAGCACGTGGCGGCAACGCTGGTCGGCGCACAGGCGCAGCAGCAGCGCCATTTCTATTTCGGTCAGATCCTGCGCTTCATCACAGACCAGAATATCGAAGAGGCGCGCGGCTTTGCCGGGCAGCGCCGCCAAGGCGCGGCGCGCCAAGTCAATGTCGTCATCCCGCTGCATCCCGCGCAACCATTCTTCATATTTGCGGGCGAGGGCGTACAGGCGCGGACGCTCGGCGTTGAACAGCGGCGCGCGCTTGCGGCCCAAGTCTTCATACGCGGCGCGGTCGAGCATGGTGCGTGCCGGATCAAGACAGGCACCCTTGATAATCCCGCGAATCTCTTCCCACGCCAGCGCGGCGTCGTCGCGCCGGGTATAGGCGCGATACCAGCGCGCAAACTCCTCGAAGCGCACGGGCATGCTGCTGCCGCCGCACAATTCATGATACAAGGCGGGGAACGTCAACAGGCGCGGTGCGCGGCGCATCTGCGCGGCGCGCGCGTGCAGGACATCCGCCAGCCAGGCGCGCGTCTGGTCGAGCAAGGCGTCGCTGTAGGTCAAGTACAGCGCGCGCGCATCCGGCTGCAACATGCCATGCCGCACCAGCCAATAGATGGCCAGCGTCGATTTGCCGGAGCCGGCCGCGCCGCTGACCAAGACCGGGCCGGGCGCATGCAGGACGGCATACTGCTCGGCGGTCAATTTGAGTTCAAGGCCGCGATCCGCGGCATCGAACAAGTGTTGCCATTGCTCGTCCGCGATGACGCTGTCGTGGTCGAGGGTGAACCAGCGCACGGCCTCGCGCAACTCGTCGGCTTGGGCCGCGGCTGCCGTGGGCGTGGCTTGCGCAAGGCCGGGCGAATCCGCGACGGGGCCGTCCGTTTCGTTGTCGCTCTGCACCGTGAAATCGAGGAAGGACGCTTCACTGGCAAAATTCCAGCGGCGGGCGTGGGCGACGCGGTCGTGGGTGCACACGTCCCAGACGAGCAGATGCGGCGCGAGCGCATGCGGCGGCTCGGCCGCGGCGCTGTGCGCCATGGTAAAAAGGACGCGATTGCCGGCGTCAAGACGGGCTTCGTAGACCGGCTTGGGAAAGCCGGCCAAACGTTTCACGCGCGTGCCGCCGGCCCAATAGCCCAGCTGCAGATTACCGAGCGTTTTGGCCAAGGGCACGACCAGGTGGCGCGCGTCACGGCGCAACGCCTGGTGCAATCGCCAATGGAGCAGAATGTGGTAAATCATGGCGAGCCATTGTAGCGATTCGCCGCATGGTGCGCAAACGGGCGGACGTGCGCAGACGGATAAGCAAGGTGAAATGTGGTTTTTAGGAAGCGTTTTCACCGACTATAGTATTGACATGTTTGAAATTCCGATAGTTGGACAAATAAACCGTCCACGGCGCGCGCCGTGGCCACGACTGCCGGAATTGGAAGGATGGAATGGTGGATGAATGGAAGGATGGTGCAGCGGTGCAGCCGCAGCACCGAAGACCGATTTCTCTGCAACCTAAAACCTAAAACGTTTCAACCTAAAACGCAGCAGCAGCGGCAGCATCCGCGGCGAGCGCCGCGGCCACATTCCGGCGGCAACTGCACACACCAAACCTTAATATCGGAATTTTCGATCGCGATGCAGCAGGCAATGCAACCGTGGGCGGTGGTTGACAAGCGCGGGCTAAACCATTATAGTTTTCAACCGACAGACTTTAACCCCGGATGATGAGCAACCATGGCGAGCGAGCGATTGCAGGCTTTCACCCCGCACCACAATTATTTCATTGGGATTGATTCGGACGGCTGCGCGTTCGACACGATGGAACTGAAGCACAAGGAATGCTTCTGTCCGTGCTTCATCAACGTGTTTGAATTGCAGAGCGTGTCGAAATATGCGCGCGAGGCGTGGGAGTTTGGCAATTTATATTCGCAATGGCGCGGGGCCAACCGCTTTCCGGAAGTGCTGATGTGCCTTGATTGGCTGCGCCAGCGGCCGGAAGTGCAGCGGCGCGGCACGCGCGTGCCGGCCCTGCCCAAGCTGGCGGCGTGGATCAAACAGGAGACGAAGCTGGGCAATCCGGCGCTGCAGCGGGCGGTGGCGGCGACGGGGGACGCGGAGCTGGCCTGGGTGTTGCGCTGGAGCGAGGCGGTGAATGCGGCGGTCGACGCGATGGTACGGGGCTGCGCGCCGTTTCCCGGCGTGCGCGATGCGCTTGAACAGGTGCGCGGCAAGGCCGATTGCATGGTCGTGTCGGCGACGCCCGAGGCGGCCCTCGAAAAAGAATGGGCCGAACACGATATTGCCCAGTTTATGGCCTTGATCGCCGGCCAGGAAAGCGGCACCAAAAAAGAGCATTTGACGCAGGCAACCAGCGGCAAGTACGCCGCCGCGCACGTCCTGATGATCGGCGATGCGCTGGGCGACTACGAGGCGGCGCGCGCGAATGACGCCCTGTTTTTCCCGATCAATCCGGGCCACGAGGAAGAGGCCTGGGCGCGCTTGGTGGACGAGGGCCTGCGCAAATTCCTGGATGGCACGTATGCCGGCGCATACCAAGACACGCTGGTGGCCCAATTCAAAACATATTTGCCGGCCACGCCGCCGTGGCAGGTTAGCACGCGCGGAGAATGACGATGACGCTGATCCTGCTGGCCTTTGCGTTTGTGTTGGGCGCGTGCATCGGCTCGTTTTTGAATGTCGTGATCGTGCGGCTGCCGCGCGAGGAGTCCTTGTGGCGGCGGGGTTCGCATTGCATGGCGTGCGGCGCGCCGGTCGCGGCGTATGACAACCTGCCGATCATCAGCTATCTGGTACTGCGCGGGCGCTGTCGCGCATGCGGCGCGCGCTTCAGCGCCCGCTATGCCGTAGTGGAATTGTTGACCGCACTGCTGTTTGCGGCGACCTTTTGTTATCGCTTTGAGGCCGTGTTTCCGTACCTGAATGTGGGCACGTATCCGCCGTGGCACGTGACGCGCGCGGCGGTGGTGCCGTGGCTGAGCGACTGCGTGCTGTTCAGCACGCTGCTGGCGATGACGGCCATTGACGCAGTCTACCTGATCATTCCGATGGAAATCACGGCGACCGGCTTTCTGGCCGGCTTCGCCCTGTCGCTGGCGTATCCGGCGATGCGCGAGGCGGCCACGCTGCTGCAGACCATGGCGGCGTGCGGCATCGCGCTCAGTGTCGGCGGCGGGTTGTTCATGCTGGTGCGCTGGCTGGGCGCGCTGTGGTTCAAGCGCGAGGCGCTCGGGCTGGGGGATGTGCATCTGACGTTGATGCTGGCGCTGTTCATGAACTGGCGTCAGATGCTGTTGACGCTATTCCTGTCGGCGCTGCTGGGCAGCGTCGGCGGGATTACGATGAAGCTGGCGCAGCGGCGCGTGCATTGGCGCTTCGAGATCCCGTACGGGCCGTACATTGCGGCCGCGGCATTGCTCGCGTATTTCTGGGGTGGCGCGCTGACGCGCTGGTATCTGCACCTGTGCAGCCTGTGAGCAAATTTCAGATTTGAGATTTGAAATTTGAGATTGCAGGCAGGGTCAGTACCAATTTCAGCGGGGATTTGCTATACTATGGGCGGACATGTATGAACCATGATTGCACTGCATAAAATACTGTTGCACGTGGATGCGACGCTGGAGTCCCAGCGCGCGTTGCGCTCGGCTATTTTCCTGAGCACGACAACCGGGGCGACGATCATCGCGGTGCATGTCGTCAACAAACATGTGGTGGCGCAACTGGCGCGGCATGGCACGCAGACGCTGGCGGATGTCGAGATCGAGATCGAGGAAAACGGCTGGCGCTATTTGTACGCGGCCGAGGAAGAGGCCAAGAACGCCGGCGCGCACATCGTGATCATGCAGGAGCAGGGCTACCCGGAAGAAATCCTGCCGCGACTGGCAACGGAGTATCAGGCCGAACTGGTCATTGTTGGTTTGGCACCGCGGTCGCGCTCGGACGCGACCCGGGTGCATATTGCGGATCAATTAATCGAGCACGCGCCGTGCGCCGTGCTGGTCGTCAAGTAACTATTGGGAGTGGGGAATGCATTACTCACCAGACAGCAATTTATGAAACTATCTGCCTTATTGAGCCCGGAACGGATTGTGTTGGACATCAAAGAGCGCGACAAGAACGTGCTGCTGACCAAGTTGATCAAGAACTTGGCAGAGCTGGGCGGGGTGAACGACGTGGCGATGCTCGAGAAAGAGGTCAAAGAGCGCGAGGACTTGGGCAATACCGGGATCGGGCGCGGCATCGGATTTCCGCACTCGAAGTCGTCGCAAGTCTCGAATATCCTGGCCTTGCTGGCGCGGCCGGCCAAGCCGGTTGAGTATGGCTCGATTGATCATGTGCCGGTCAGCATTCTGCTGTTGATTGTGGCGCCGGCCGATGGCGACAACAACGAGTATTTGCACACGATGGCGCGCATTTCGCGGTTGCTGGGCAAGAGCGAGGTGCGCGAGCAGATTCTCAAGGCGCACAGCGCCGACGAGGTCATGCAGATTATCACGAAGAACGAATAAGGAGCAGCATGACCTGTGGCTGCAATCATACCCGAAAATGCGAGCCGGAGGCGCACAAGGGCCACCTGTGCGTGCTGGCCAGCGAAAAGCTTTTTGACCAGATCAAGAAACTGGCGCACGCGCCGCAATGCATTTGTTTCAATTGCGGGCGCGTGGCGGCCTCGGCCGACAATCTCTGCAACCCCATGCCCTTGCACTAAATGACGGACGCCAACGGTGCAGCGCGTGGCGTGTGCGACCTGCGCCGGCGTTGGTCCGGTGTGCGGGCGTGGGGGCTGGGTGTCGTGGTCGCGGGGTGCCTGCCGCTCTCGGCGGCGCAGTGGCTTGCCACCAATTTCTGGAGTGTCACGCTGGGGCAGATGATGCCGTATGAGATCGTGCTGCCCGACAGTTACGGCCCTTCCAATCGCATGCCGGTTTTGTATATGCTGCACGGGCGCAATTATCACGATTATTCATGGCGCCTGAATGCATTTCAAACCATTACCAACGCGGCGAATCGCCGGCACATGCTGGTGGTCTTTCCCGAAGGCGACCTGTCGTGGTATTTCGGCACCTATTGGCGGCGCTATATCACGCTTGACCTGACGCGCCAGATTGAGTCGAACTGGTATGCAACCGCGGCGCGCAGCATTGGCGGTTTCAGCATGGGCGGCTATGGCGCGTTGTACGTGGCGGGGATCGGCCAAGCCTATGATCACACCAGCTATCGCAGCGTCTCGTCGATGAGCGGCGCATTTGTTGAACCAAATATCCCTGAATATTTCGGCGACCTGGGCGGGCCGGTGCTGAGCCGGGCGGACATTGCCGACGCGACTGCAGCGCGCGCGTTTCCCCTGCTGATTGACTGCGGCAATGAGGATATCTACGATTTCTTCAGCATCCCGCTCTACAACCTGGCCGGCAAGAATGATATCCTGCGCGATGACTTGCTGAAGCGCGGGCGCGTGCTGTGGCAAACCCTGTGGTATTATCGCCCGGCCGGCGGGCACAATTGGGCGTATTGGATCAGCCGCATCCCCGTTCATTTTGGCTTTCACGACAATGCGCTCAACGCGCCGGACGTGGCCATCACGTCGCATGCCGCCGTCGTCACCATCACGACCGCGACGAATCAGATCAGCATTGCCGGCACGGCCGCCAGCGATGCCGGCATCTCGACCGTCACCTGGCGCGTGAGTGTCCCCGGTCGCGTCGCCGACGGCGTGGCCAGCGGCACGCTGGCATGGAGCGCGACGGTGCCGCTGATCAGCACCGGCAAACTGTACATCGCGGTGACGGCCCTGTCGGCCTTGGCGTACAGCAACACGGCCTGGATGAAAATCTATTACAGCGATCAGCCGGATGTGGTCATCACCTCGCAGCCCGGCATGGATGTGGCGATTGTGACCGACGCCCTCGTGCGCGTGGCCGGCACGGCGCTGGCGTCGTCGGGCATTTCGAGCGTGACTTGGCGCGTGCAAGGGCCGGGCGTGACCCTCGCGGGCGACGCCACCGGCACGGCCGCGTGGTATGCGGATGTGCCGCTGGGGATCGGCAAGAACACTGTGACGATCACGGCCCGTTCGTTCTTGGGCGCCGGCGGGACGGCGGTGAAGTCTTTCACGCGGCGCGCAATCAGTTTCCGCCTTCGCACGGTGCGCGCCAAGGCGCGCGCATTGTATCTCAAAACCAGCGACATTACGCACGGCGAGCTGGCCGGCTTGACCAACGGCATGGGCGGCGGCTTTGTGCTGCTGGACAGTTATATGTTTGCGCTGGACAACGCCGCGCTGTGGAAGCGCAGCGGCGCGTGGAACGCCCGCTATCGTTTGCCCAAATCGAAATATCTGAACGGCTATCTGCAGATCAACGGCAATCCGCGCGGCGACTGGCTCGTTTTGAACCTGACCTTGCCGCGCAAATTCCCGGAACCGCAGCCGGCCTTGTCGAATTTTCTGGAGCAGATTGCACTCGGCACGAATGTCCCGCTGAGTATTCAGCTGGGGCCGTGCGATGGCACGACGAATGTCATCCTGCAGCTGCGCGGCACGAAGCAGCCGTGGGGCCTGTTCCAGGCGAAAGGTGCATGGTTGCAGTGACCCAGATCCGGCGGTTGGTATGTGTTGTGGCTCCCCACCGATCCCGCCGCCGGCGGGATCGGTGGAAGCAAAAGATTGGGAAAAAGACGCCGGCGCGCATTTTTACTCAATCTTATTCACCCACGACGCAAGGTCGTGGGGGTCTCAGACGCACCCACCCGCCCAACTCGTGGGCGTACGTGAGTAGTATTTCATCTCTTGGAGGTATTTTGTGGACGATCAACAACCGATGACGGATGAGCTGGTCTGCCGGCGCGCCAAGCGCGAGCGCATTCGCGCCTTGGGCATGCAGCCCTACGCCGAGCGCTACGAGCGCACGCATACACCGCACGAAGCCGCGCAGCTGGCCGATGACACGCCGGCCGTGCGGATTGCCGGCCGCGTGATTGCCTTGCGCTGGTTCGGCAAGCTGGCCTTCGGCCACCTCGCCGACTGCAGCGGCAAAATGCAGTTCGCCTTGCAGCGCAATGTCCTTGCCGAACGCTTCAAGGACTTCGAGCAATGTGTGGATGTCGGCGATTTCATTGGCATTGAGGGCCGCGTCTTCACGACCAAGACCGGCGAAAAAACGATTGATGTGCAGACCTGGACCTTCCTCTCAAAGGCGCTGCGCAACCTGCCCGAGAAATTCCACGGCATGACCGATCCGGAATTGCGCATGCGCCGCCGCTACCTCGAGATGATCACCACGCCCGAGACGATGGCCCGCTTCCGCGACCGCACCACGATCATCCGCGCCATCCGCGCCTATCTCGACGGGCATGGCTTCATGGAAATCGACACGCCGGTTCTGACCAACAAGGCCAGCGGCGCGATGGCCACGCCGTTTGTCACGCAGTACCACGCGCTCGACATCGAGGTCTATCTGCGGATCGCGCCGGAGACGTATCTGAAGCGCGCGATCGCCGGCGGCTTCGACAAAGTCTATGAATTCGCGCGCTCGTTCCGCAATGAGGGCATTGATCCGTCGCACCTGCCGGACTTCACCTTACTCGAGTATTATTGCGCCTACTGGAATTATGAAGACAACATGGCCTTCACTGAGCGCTTGCTGAAGCATATCGTCCACGAGCTGAAGGGCGCTTACGACGTCAGTTATGCCGGCACGCAGATTTCATTTGACGGCGCCTGGCCGCGGGTCACCTTCCGTGATTTGATTCTGCGGGATGCGGCGATTGACATCGAGGCTTGCCCGACGCGCGAAACGCTGCTGGCGGCGATGGCCGACAAAAACATCACCTTTGACGACATGAGTGTGATCAAGGGCGCCGGGCGCGCCACCTTGATTGACCTGCTCTACAAGAAAGTCTCGCGGCCGAAATTGATCAACCCGGTGTTTGTGACGCAGCATCCGATCGAGCTGTCGCCCCTGGCGCGCCGCAACGACACCAATCCCAACGTCGTCGACCGCTTCCAATTGGTGGTCAACGGCTGGGAGATTGTCAATGCGTATTCCGAGCTGGTTGACCCGCTCGACCAGGCCGAGCGCTTCGCCCAGCAAGCCGCGGCGCGCGCCGCCGGCGATGCCGAAGCCATGCAGGTGGACGAGGATTTCCTGTTGTGCATGGAATACGGCATGCCGCCGATTTCCGGCTGGGGCATGGGCGTTGACCGCGTCGTCGCCTTGCTGACCGACACGCACAATCTGCGCGATGTGATCCTCTTCCCGCTGCTGCGCCCGGAGGCGTGAGGACGCCGGGATCAGGGTTCAAGGAGCAAATGCAGCGGAATATCGAATATCGAATCCCGCCGTTGACGGGACTCCAAGCAGCAAGGAATGTCCAATAATTTGTTCGCGGCAAACAAATTAATAAAAGATCATTCATGTTCATTCACGGGTCCTCTTTTTTTCTGTGGCCTTTCCTTCATCATTGGTAATTCCTTGTTCAATAGTGGATATTCATCAGGATTCAAGGCAGCATCCAGCCGTAGCCGCGGAACGGCGTTCCGCGTTGTGCTGCTGCTGGCTGGGCTCATGCTTGCGGCATGCGGCAAAAAAGCACCCGTGCCCCATGCAGCCCAGGCCACTTCCGCACCGCACAAAGCGCGGGTGACCCGGGCAGCTCAACCTGCGCCTGAGACTTCAAACAAAATACAGAGTGTGTCCAGTGATGCAACGCCACTGGACGTGGCCGCAGTGGCAGAACAAAGCACCGCCGCCAACGCGCATGTTCTCACTGATGCCCCATGCGCAAACACCACCAATGCGTTGGCCGGAACCGTGCCGGAACCGCGGCCCACGCTCGACGAACTCAGAAGCCGCATCGCATCGCTGAGCAACGACAAGGCGGTGGGGGCGTGCTGCGGCTTTGCGTTTTCCGAGAGCTTCAGGAACACAAATCGTTACGCGATGATTGCGCTGCTGACAGAACTCTTTGGCAGAGAGCTGAACCAGCGCCAGTCCAATGCCGTTCATTCATCCATTGCGTTCCAGTATTATTGGATGACGCAGTATGAAAAGGCGCTCATGTATGTCGACAATAGTATCGGCGTCACGCCTGATAGTACAACGCCGCTGCTGAAGAATTTCTGCATGGTAAAGCGACTGGCCTGTCACGGACTGCTGTATGCCCTGGCCAAACATCGGGCTGACTATACGCCGGAGGAATATCGCAGGCGGGGCGAAGAAGTACGCGCGACAATGAATGCCACTGCCGCGCTGTGGTTCTCCATTCCGACTGCTGAGCGGGAGCGTGAAATGGCACTGTACCGTGAGGATGCGGATGATGCGCGCGCCTGGGCCCGTTATGAAGGGCTAGACGAAGAGAAGAACCACTGATGCTTGGTGATCGAGACCGTCAGGGCGCTTGACAAACTACATCGCCAGCTTGTGCAGCGTCTGTGACACGAGCCGCAACGGCAACGCCTCCACCTGCGCGTGGACTGGGAACTGCAGCTCGCCGGGATGCACGATCCATGCGCGTGTCAGTTGCAAGTCATGCAGGGCAACATGCAGTGACTTGGTCATGACTGGCGCGGACGACCATTTGAACTCGATGCCAAAGCGCTTGCCGCGGCGCCGCAGCAGCAAGTCAAGTTCCGCGCCGGCATGCGTGCGCCACGAATAGGCGTCCTGCTGGCCGGTCACTGCCAGCACTTGCTCCAGCGCGAAGCCTTCCCATGACGCGCCCAATTTCGGATGTCCTTCGAGCTCCGCACGCGTGTGAATGCCCAGCAGCGCATGCAACAGACCGCTATCTCGAACAAATAATTTCGGTGATTTCGATTGCCGCTTAGCAAGATTCTCGAACCACGGCGGCAACACACGCACGAGATAGGCGCCGGCCAGCACATCCAGGTAGTGGCGCACGGTGTGTTCCGATACGCCCAACGCGCGGGCTAATTCCGCGCCATTCCAGGTCTGGCCATGATAATGGGCCAGCATCAGCCAAAAGCGGCGCAAGGTCTCCGCCGGAATGCGAATCCCCAGTTGTGGCAGGTCACGTTCCAGAATGGTGCGCATGAAATCTTCACGCCAAGCCATGCTGGCGGCCGCATTGCGCGCCAAGTAGGCGCGCGGAAATCCACCCCGCAGCCAGAGCGTGTTCCACTGCGCCGCGCCCACTTCATCGAGTGTGAAGCCGTTCAAGTCAACAAAGCCAATTCGCCCAGCCAGGCTTTCGGACACGCCACGGACCAGGGTGGGCGCGGCGCTGCCCAGCACAAGGAACCTGGCGCGGTTACGCGGGCGGTCCGCCAACGGGCGCAGCACCGTGAACAAGGCGGGCATGCGCTGGATTTCGTCAATGACAATCAGCCCCCGCAACGAGGCTAATGCCAATTCCGGCTCGGCCAGCCGTGCGCGCGCCTGCGCCGTCTCCAAATCGAAGATGTGCGCCGTGCCGGCGTGCGCGGCAAGCTGGCGTGCCAAAGTTGTCTTGCCGCATTGACGCGGCCCAAGCACGGCGCACACTGGATTGTCCACCAGGGTGCGCCGCAACAGTCGCAGGTAGTTATCGCGCGCAATCAGCTTCATTGCCATCCTTGAATATCTGTATATAATATACAAAAATACAAGGATAGTGTCAAGCCGGCCGCGAACCTCTGGTTCCGGCGACGCGCACCGTGCCAATGTGCCGTAGCCGTTCTGCTGCAGGTAACGCCGTGGCCTTGCCGGATTGCAGACTCTGCGGGGGAGAAGGAAGCCTGAAAGGAAGCCTGAAATTGACTTCTTGCCCATATTATGATATAATAGTATGAGAATATTACATTAACCTGTATGGAAAGTAGTATGAACACCAACATCTTCGGAAAAGCATTTGTTAGTTCAGTGATTTTGATGTTTTGCGCCGCACTGGCGCTGGATGCCAGTGCCGCGACCTGGGCCAATAAGCCGACCAAGACCGACAAAGATGCCGACGGCATTCCGGACAC
>JAPLST010000292.1:5541-12691 GCA_026398485.1 bacterium | reverse complement strand
ATTACATTGAGCCCGACGCGCAAAGATGTGATTATTTATCTTGATTATGTTGGCAACGATGATGCCAACCGACCAACCGCGTCAGCGCTGCAAATTTGTATTAACATGTTTGCCAACGCGCCCTTGAAAGGCGCCAATGCCAAGCCGGAAAATCGCGGCGTTAATTTAGTGTTTATTGTGCCGAACACAGGCTATAGTTTGGCAAGTAACAGCAGTATTGGCACATTCAACGGCGATGGCAGTTATAACTGGACGCAAGTGGACACGATCAAGGCGTGGACCAAGGCCCATTATGGATTCGGCGCCGTGCCGCCCGTCTATCATTATTGCCTTTCGTGCAATAATTATGGCGGCTCCGGTTCGTCGGGCATTTCGCGCAACAGCGTCGCGTCGGATGCCGCATTTCGCGCCGGCGCGGTGGACTTTATTTTATCCACGTGGGGCTATCAAAGCCAGGCTGGTCAAGCCGGCTTGGTGGGCGGCACCATTGCGCACGAATTCGGCCACAATCTCGGGTTGACGCACGGCGGCCATGACCACATCAATTACAAGCCGAATTACATCAGCATCATGAATTATCTGTTTCAATTTCCGGGGTTGATGTACAACGGGGCGCAAGTGTATGATTATGCCCGCGGCCAGCTCAAAAATCTTGATGAAAACAAGGTCAATGAAAAAGCCGGCTTGGGCGGCAAAGCCAAGGGCTATTTCACCAAAATGAAAGTGGGCGCAACCATCTACGATTACACCAATAACCTCAGCAAGGCAGTTGACTGGAATCGCAATGGCATCATTGATCCGAAATACGCGATGAGCATGAATAATGATGGCAATGCCAGCGTGTTGATTGGTGAGGACAACTGGAAAAACGTGACCTTTCTCGGCGGCGGCGGCATCAGCGGCGCCGGCGCGGGCATGCAAACGGCAGAAAATGTCGTCTGCAACAGCATGGCCACGCCGATGACCGTGGCGAATATCTGCCCGCCCTTGACCAAGGCAGTCGTGGACATGACGCGCACAAAAGACGCGCAGGCCACGTTGCAGGAACTGCTCAAGACGCTCAAGCCCGTCAAGACAATTAGCAACGGCAAACTCACCGCTGTTTTTTGCGAGAGGTAGGTGGACAGGGCGTCCAGCCTGCACAAGTAACATCACGGGTTAGCCGGGGATAGCCTTGACAAAGCAGGCATTCTTTGGGTATCATTTACGCCTAACTACGGGATGTTTATTGAGATGCTGAATGGGATGTGTAACGGAATCAATGTCATGCCATGAGCAGAATATGGCCGCGCTGCTCGCTGTTTCTTTTTCTACTCACTAGTGGACTAGTCCTGGTGACTGCCTGCCGCCCGCGCCCGCAATCGTCTTCGGCCGTACCATCAGGCCGGATTGCCATTTCGGGCGCATGGGCGTTATATCCGCTGGTTGTGCAATGGGCGGAAGCGTATCAAAAAGAATTTCCCGCGGTCCGTGTGGATGTGTCCGCGGGCGGCGCGGGCAAAGGCATTGCGGACGCCTTGGCAAGGCTGGTTGATCTCGGCATGGTGTCGCGTGAAATCACGCCCGCCGAAACCAATAACGGCTGTGTGTTTGTGCCGGTGGCCAAAGATGCCGTGGTGTGCATCATCAATGCCGCCAACCCGCTTGCGCGCCACTTGCTGGCAACCGGGTTGTCACGGCCCGTCCTCACCAGCATTTGGCTGGCAACATCGCTGGCCACCTGGGGCGCGGTGGCGCAGACCAACAGCACGGCGCCGCTGCATGTGTACACCCGCTCCGATGCGGCCGGCGCGCCAGAAACATGGGCGGCCTATCTGGGCGCGCGCCAGGAAAACTTGAAGGGTGACGGCGTGTATGGCGATCCGGGCGTGGTGCAGGCGGTGCGGACGGATATCAACGGGATTGGGTACTGCAATCTGAATTTTGGGTTTGACCCGGCAACGGATGCGGCGGTGGCCGGCATTGTGGTTGTGCCGCTGGACGCCAATGCGAACGGGCGTGCCGATGCAAGTGAAGCGGTCGCCACCCGCACCGCGGCGATGCAGGCGATTCGCACCGGCCATTATCCGTCGCCCCCGGCGCGTGACTTGTATCTCGTCACGAAGGATTCTTTTCAAGGCACGGCGGCGCATTTTGTGCGCTGGGCGTTGACGGTTGGCCAACGCCATGTTGACCGTTCTGGGTATATTTGCGTCAGCAGCAATCAAATCGCGCGCGCCTTGCAGATGGTGCCATGAATTTTCGCGAGCAGCGAGACCGGCGCACGGCCTGGGCCTTGCGCGCCATCACGTTCAGTGGCGCAAGTCTGGCGTTGGTGTTCGCGCTGGTGCTGGTCGTGCGGTCATGGCCGTTATGGCGCTTCTCGTCCATCACCCACACGCTGTTTTCAACCGCGTGGTTCCCTGCGCGCCAGCAATTCGGCTTTGCCGCGTATATTGTCGGCACCCTCAGCGTCACCGCGCTGGCGGCGATTATTGCCGTGCCACTCAGCATTTTATGCGCATTGTATTTGTCTGAATTTGCGCACACGCGCCTGCGGGCCATGGTCGTGCCCGTGTTTGACATCCTTGCATCAATCCCCTCGGTGGTGTTCGGCATCTGGGGCATCTTGTGCATTGTGCCGCTGATGCGTGCCATGGCCATGCTGCAAGGCAGCGCGCGCTCCGGATATTGCCTGCTCTCCGCCGCCATCGTGCTCGCCTTGATGATCATTCCCACGATGGATATCCGTGAAGCATCACTCGCGCTGTGGGCGACCCGCTGGGAGACCACCGCGCGGGTGCTGTTGCGGCGCGCGCGTGCCGGCCTCCTGGCGGCCTCATTGCTGGGCATATCGCGCGCGCTGGGCGAAACCATGGCCGTCATGATGGTGGCCGGCAATGTCGCCCGGATACCGAATTCACTGTTTGCGCCGGTCTACACGCTGCCTTCGTTGATCGCCAATAATTACGGCGAAATGATGTCGATTCCCGCGTATGACGCGGCCTTGATGTGCGCCGCCTTGCTCTTGCTGATTGTGGTCGCGCTGATCAGCTGCGGCGCGTATGTCATTCTGTACCATTTTGAGCGAGGTGCGGCATGAAACGATCGCGCGCCATGACGGAGATGGTCTGGTTGACGCTGATGCGCGGCGCGCTGCTCTGCGTGTTGCTGGCGCTCTTTTCGCTGGTGGGCTTGGTGGTCTGGAACGGCCTGCCGGCGATCAGCTGGCGCATGCTGACGGACATCCCGCACGGTGGATTTTACTTGGGCGGCGGCGGCGGGATTGCCAACGCCATTGTCGGCTCGTTACTGCTCAGCAGCGGGGCGACGGCGCTGGCGCTGTTCATCAGCATTCCAATCGCCCTTGCCATGCAACGCGAATATTTCTCGCCCGCCGCATTGCGCGGCATCACCTTGTGTTTTGACATGCTCTGGGGCATCCCCTCCATTGTGTACGGCGCGGTGGCGTTTTCCATCATGGCACTGCTGGGCATTGGCGCGTCATTACTGGGCGGGATCCTGACCCTGACGGTGCTGGTGATCCCCATTATCGTCCGCGCCTTGAACGGGGTCTTTGAACTGGTGCCGCGTGAATTGAAGGAAGCATCTCTGGCACTCGGTGCAACCCGCTTTGAAACCATGACGCGCGTGGTGTTTCGGCAATGCTTGCCGGGCTGCGCCACCGCCGTCATGCTGGCGTTTGGGCGCGCGATTGGGGATGCGGCCTCCATTTTGTTCACCGCTGGGTATACGGATCATATTCCGCGCTCATTGATGGATCCGGTCGCGTCGCTCCCGTTGGCGATTTTCTTTCAACTGCAAACACCCTTGCCGGCGGTGCAGCAACGCGCCTATGCCGCCGCGCTCATTTTGCTGACCATGGTATTGTTGACCAGCGCGCTGGCGCGCATGGCCTCCCATCGTTTATCCCGCACGGTCCTGCATTGACCCATGCCGCATATCTCACTGGAAAACGTATGACCTTGCTGCGCAGCATCAATCGCTTTATTGATTTGAACGTGGGCGCACGGGTCAGCGGCGCGGTCTGCATTGACGGCGAAAATATCTATGCGCCCCACGCCGATCTGCTCGCCTTGCGCACCAAAGTCGGCTTTCTCTCGCAACGCCCCACGGCGTTGCCCTTTTCCATTTATGACAATGTGGCGTATGGCCCGCGGATTCATCGCATGACCATTGCGGACATGACCCGGGTGCTGGTAACACTGGATGGCGTGGCGGGCACCGCGCCCGTGACGCGCACCGCGGCGCTGGACACCTTGGTGCAACGCTGCCTTGCACTTGCAGGATTATGGAATGAAGTGCATGCGCGCCTGAACGAGCCGGCGCACCGGCTGTCGATTGGCCAATTGCAGCGGCTGGCGTTGGCGCGCGCGCTCGCCGTCGGCCCGGAAGCGATTTTGGCGGATGAGCCAACCTCGGCGCTTGACCCCATTTCCACGCGTTTGATTGAACAGCAACTGGTGCTGCTCAAACAGCGGTTTTCAATCTTGATTGTCACGCATATTCTGCGACAAGCACGCCGCCTTGCCGATTACATGCTGTTCATGTACATGGGCGAACTCGTTGAACACGGACCCGCAGCGGAACTCTTTGCGCGGCAAACAGACCCGCGCACCCGCGCCTATATGAGCGGGGAAATAAGTTGATTTATTTCGCGACGAAATAAATCAAGGTGCAGCGCGCAGAGTCGCTGCACGGCGGCAGCGCCCATCCACGCTCCACGCCGTAGGTGGGACGTGACTAGTCAAGCCATCTCGGCAGCAGTTTTCGGTTTGTGGTTTTCAGTTTTCAGTTGCAGAAACTGACGCACCGATTACTGGTCACTGATCACTGATCACTGATCACTGATCACTGATCACCATTCCCCTTCGTGGCCATACATTCTTTCGCCGCGAAAGAATTTCCTCCGTTGCGGGCAATAGTGTATAATACACAGCATGAACGTCGTGGTGTTTGACATAGGCGCGCTGCGCGCCGATCATCTGGGCTGCTACGGCTACACGCGCCCGACGTCGCCGGCGCTGGATGCCTTGGCGGCGCGCGGCGTGCGGTATAGCGCGGCGTTCAGTTCGGATGCGGCGACGGCGGCGGCGCGGGCGGCCCTGTTCAGCGGGCGCTTTGGCTTGGAAACCGGTGTGGTGACCGACGGTGCCGTGCCGGATGCCATTGCCGGCCACACGCCGATCAGCGCCCATGGCTTGGCCGCGCCGCGGCCGATGCTGGCGGAATATCTGTCAGCGCAGGGCATTCACACCGCCGCGATTTCGCCGCTGGGCCGGCAACCGGCGCGCTGGTTTTATCATGGCTGGCGCGAGGTGCTGGACCCGTGGTGCGCGAAAGAGCCCGGTGAGGTGACCGCCGCGGACGTCAATCTCGTGGCGCGCCCGTGGCTGGCGGCGCATGCCGCGCACGAGTTTTTCCTGTACCTGTCGTACAACAATTTATACCAGCGCGCAGACACGCCCTTGACGGCGCGCGAAGCCGAATACAGCCAGCATCTCGCCGGTCATGGCGGGCCGGCGGCGCCGGACGAGGCCACGTTTGCAGGCCATGCTGAAATGCACGCGGCCTTTTCGGCGCGGGTACACCAAGCGCCTACGCGCGAGGCAGTCTGGAAACTGGTGCATGACTATGATGCGCGCATTCGCGCCCTCGATGATGCCGTGGCGGAGATTGTGGCAGCGTTGCGCGCGGCCGATCTGCTGGCGCGCACCATGTTGATTGTCACCAGTGACCATGGCGTGCTGTTTGGCGAGTGTGGCTGCTATGGCGGCCATATTTCGGCGCACTACCAATGTGTGCGGGTGCCGCTGCTGATTGCGGCGCCGGACGAGCGCGCGCCCGGCAGCACCTGCGACGGCTTGTGTTACACACTGGACGTGGCGCCGACCATCTGTCGCGCGTGCGGCGTGCAGGTGCCGGCTGGTTTCGCCGGCCAGGCATTGCAGCAGGTGGTTGAACAGGCGCCGGCCGCGCAGCGCGACTTTATTGTCTGCGGCCATGGCCATTTCACGGCGCAACGCGCGCTGATCTGCAATGGCTGGAAACTGAATCGCACCTGGCATGCGGGCTTTTGGGATTTTCCCGACACGGCCCTGTACCATTTGGCCGGGGATGCCGGCGAATGCCATGACTGCGCGGCCAGCGAGCCGGCACGCGTGATCGAATTATTGCGCAAGGTGCGCCAATGGACCGAGGAGTACAGCGGCAGTCATGCCGATCCGTTGGCGCGGGTGGCCTGTGATGAGCCGCCCGGGTTCCTGCATTACGGGCAGGAATTGCGGGCCCGGGTGCGGCGCGGCGAGTTGCGCACGCCGGCGCAGTATCGCGGGCGCTGGGCGTAAGCCCAAGCGGGACATCCATGGGATCAGCGACGGGAACATTGGTGGTCTTGGCGCTGCTGCTGGGTTGCTCGGCATTTTTCTCCGGGTCGGAAACCGCCTTGTTTTCATTGAGCCGCGCGCGGGTGCGCCAATTTCGCGACCACGGCGGCCTGATTGGTCGTGCCATTGCCAATCTGTTGAACCTGCCACGCCGGCTGCTGATTACCATTCTGCTGGGCAATTTGCTGGTCAACACGGCGGTTTCGAGTATCATTGCGGATTTTGTCACGCGCAATTTTGGTGCCGGGGCGCTGGCCATGGCGGTGGCGATCACGACCCCGCTGTTGCTGGTATTTGGTGAAGTGACGCCGAAAACATTTGCGATCCTGCGCCCGGTTGAGGTTGCCAAAGCCTTTGCGCTGCCGTTGTCGTTCTTCGCCATCATCTTCACGCCGGTGCGCGTAATTTTGCGACTCACGACCAATGCCTTGCTGCAGTTGCTGCGCCAAGGGCATGTGCAGAGCGACGCGCTGCTGACCCGCGAGGAATTCCACGCGACGCTGCGCACCGGCAAAGTGACGGGCGGGATCAATGCCAACGACGCCGAGATCATTCATGCGATTGCGACATTTCACACCACGGTCGCACGCGAGATCATGATTCCGCGGCCTGAAATAGTGGCGCTGGCGGAGACGGCCACGCTCGAACACGCGATCATGGTCGGGCGGCGGGCACATCACCCGCGCGTGCCGGTTTATCAGGGCACGATTGATCATGTCTGGGCGATTCTGAACCTGAAAGTGCTGCCGGTCTGGCGCGCGCAG
>JAPLST010000292.1:4860-5506 GCA_026398485.1 bacterium | reverse complement strand
ATCTGGACGATGCAACCGGGTATCCAGCCGGCGCCGGCGCGGGCGTTGATGACCGCGCCCGTCCTGGCGCCGGAGACGCGCGCCATTGACGCGCTGCTCACGGATTTGCGCGCGCGCGGCGAACATCTGGCGATCGTGCTGGATGAATATGGCGGTACCGCCGGCATGGTTACCCGCGACAATATTTTCGACTCGCTGTTGGGCGGCATGGTCGGCTGCACGCCGCGCCGCACCTTTTTGCAAACGCGCGCGAATGGCGACATCCTGGTCTCGGGCTGCTATCGTCTCGAACAACTGAACTGGGAATGCGGTTTTCAGTTTGGTGACGAGGAGGATGACACGATTGCCGGATATGTCACGCGCATCGCCGGCGTGGTGCCGCAGCAAGGGCAGATTATCCATGACGCGCTGGTTGATTTCACGGTCGTGCAAATGACGGGCCACCGGCTGGACCTGGTCTTGCTGCATGTGCGCGTGCCGGAGCCCGGGGCATGATCTGGGTGTTGATCCTGTGCGTGCTGCTGTGTGTGCTGCTGGGCGGGTTTTTTTCCGGCTCGGAGACGGCCTTTGTCTCCACGCCAAAGCCGCTGCTGCACAGCCACGCCCAGCACGGCGACCCGCGTGCGCGCGCGGCCAAGCGCTTGCT
>JAPLST010000292.1:0-4798 GCA_026398485.1 bacterium | reverse complement strand
CCCTGGTCGGCACGAACCTGATGTATGTGACGGCGACCAGCATGGCATCGGTGGTCGTTGCGGCGTGGGCGCCCGAGCGATGGGACAGCATTATCACGACCATGATCATGACGCCGACCATCCTGATCTGCGCGGAATTGCTGCCGAAATCACTCGGGCGCGGCAATGCCTTGCGCTTCACCTTGCGGGCGGCCGTGCCGCTGGCGCTGGCCCAGAGACTGATGGCGCCGCTGGTCAGCTCCGCAGCGTTTCTTTCACGCGCAGCCCTGCGGCTGGCGGGCATCAAGGAACGGCCGCAAACCATTTCCGTCACGCGTGAAGAAGTGCGCACCTTGGCCGACATGAGCGCCGAGCAAGGCGTGATCGGCAAGCCCGAGCACACCATGATCCGGCGCGTCTTTGAACTGAACGAGCGCACCTTGGCGTCGGCCATGATGCCGCTGGTCGAACTGATCTGCCTGCCGTTGACGACCAGCGTGCGTGACGCACTGGCACTGGCGGAGCAACAGCCGCACACGCAGTTCCCGGTCTATGAAGGCCGGCTCGACAACATTGTCGGCGTGCTGCATGTTCTTGATTTGCTGGATGCCGCGCGGCAACTGGATGATGCTGCGCAGTTGCACACCACGGTGGCCGGCTATGTTGACCGCTCGGTGCCGTTTATGCCGGAGATCAAGCCGGTGGGCCAGATGTTGCATGAATTGCAGGCGCAACGCGTGCCGCTGGTGCTGGTTGTTGACGAATATGGCGGGGTGACCGGCATGATCACCATGCGCGACCTGATCGAGGAAATTGTGGGGGTCTTGGCGACGGATCGCGATGAGACCAAGCCGCGCATGGTTGAACATCGCGGCACGCTTGAGTGCGACGGGCGCCTGGATGTGGATCAAGTCAGCGAACGTTTCGGTGTCGCGTTTGACAAGGACGGCTACGACACGGTGGCCGGCTTGCTGCTGAAGCTGGCGGGCCGGATACCGGTGGTGGGGGAGTCGTTCACGTATCAAACGCTGACGCTGACAGTGACACGCGCGACGCGCAAGCGCATCAGCCGGGTGATCATCGCGCGGGTGACCAAGCAGGGATTGTAAGGCGTCAGACTGGTCGGACGCGTCTGACAAGTCCGACAAGTCCGGCCAACAGCAGCACTACACAAGCCGGTTCCGGCAACGTCTCATAGCAGCCCATATCGACAAAGCCGCCGATGCTGCGCGGATTGCCGTCAAGGTCGCTGGCAGTAAGCATCCAAGCAAGGTTGGTGCCGGTATTGATGCAGGGTGAGTCCGTGCCGAGGTGATAGTCGCCCAGCGCGCGGTTGACAAAACCAGGGTCGTTAGTGATGTTGCCATCGCCTAGTTGCAGCGGCAGCGTGCAGGTGAACTGGCACACTGCGTTGCTGCCAATGGCCGCGGCGTTGGGCGCGACGGGTGCGCTGTTGTCATAGACAATCGCGTTGCGCAGGAGTCCGTCGTAGCGCACGCCGCCGTAGGCGCCGCCCGCGCTGTTGCTGCTGATGGTGCAGTTCTCGGCCACGCCATTGACGCCGACATACAGCCCGCCCGCCAAGTCGTACGCGCGATTGCGCGTGATCAGGCTTGAGCGGATCAATCCTTCGCAATAGACGCCGCCGAAATCCGCGTTGGGAGCCGTGGCGGCGTTGAGCGTCACGACGCAGCACAAGGCCGTGCTGCCGGCATCAATGCCCAAGCCGCCGCCCGGGCCTGCGGCCGTGTTGCTGACGATGGTACATGTTTCGATCAAGCCGCCGGTGTAGCGCATGCGCACGCCGGCATAGCTCGTGGCCGCGTTGTTGCTGATCACGGAGTCGCACACATAGCCGCCGTTTTCGCAAAAGATAGCGCTGGCCGAGGCGCTGTTGCCGGCAACCAGGCAATTGCGCACCGTGCCGGCGCGGTACAGGTAGATGCCGCCGCCTACGCTGCTGGCACGATTGCCCGTGATGGCGCAATACATAATCACGCTGGTGGAATTGCAGGCAATACCGGCGCCGTTGACGGCGGTATTGCCACTCACCACGCAATTGCTTACCGTCGCCACGCCCTCGAGCAGGACTCCGCCGCCACTCTCGTTGCCGGTGCTGCCGTTGGTGAAAGTGAAGCCCTCGATCAGCGCGCCCGCCGAGCTGCCGGGCACGCGCACACAGCGATTGGTCACGAGGGGTGCGTTGCCGTTGACAATGGTGCCGGCCGGGCCGGCAAGGCTGGTCAGGCGCACCCGGCTCGGGACGGACAACGACGCGCTTAAGGTGAACACGCCGTTACTGACCAGCACGGTGTCACCGGCGCCGCACAAATTCAGCGCGGGCTGAATGGTCTGCTTGGCCGTGGCCCACGACAAACCATTGCTGGCGTCATTGCCGGTGGCGTTGCTGACATAGTAGGTTGTCGCGGCCATGCCCATGCCGCTGGCCAGCAGCACGCAGGCCAGCACAGCGCGGATACAACGTGCAACACACGCAGCCACGGAACGTTGCTGTTCACTGCCGTTTTTTTTGCTTTTGCTGTTCACGAGATTGCTCCTTAACCTACGGGTTATCAAATGTTCCAAATGACGCCGTTTACTTCGTTGCCTGCGGCCATCATACCAAAAATGCCATGAAATGTCGAATGAAGAAAAAACTAAAATTCCGCTATGGGTTTTGGATGCGGGCCCCGCGCGGTATTCGGTGAGTAGTGGCCCGTGTTCGGTGAAGCAGCAGAAACTGCGTCCAAGCCGTGCGGTTTGGCCACATCCGCTGCACCATCCCGCCACCATTCCATCCTTCCGGTTCCGACCGCCGTGGCCGCGGGGGACGCCGCGGCTGCTGCTTCTTTAGCTTGCTCTGCTCTTGCCCCATCCCTCCATTCATCCATCCTTCCACTCATCCATCCTTCCACTCATCCATCCATCCATCCTTACGAGCCAGACCGGTACTCGCGGAAATTTTCCTGCTGGTTGCCCCACACGCGGAGCACGGCCCGCGGCGCTGCGGCCGCGTCGCGGATGATAAAATACGCCTCGAATGGCATGCGCGCGCCGGACGCCTCCAACGCATGGCTGTCACCGTCAAAGGCTTGGCGCATGGCGCGATCGAGGTCTTTCGCAATGAAAAACCGCGTGAAATGGGTTGCCGAGCGCCGGTAGGTAGTGGGCGCATACTCCCACAGGGCCGCCGCGTCGGTGCTGTCCGGGATGTAGAGCACCACGGACGACACAAACGAAAAATCGTTCAGTGTTTGCATGAGCGTCTGAAGGTCAGCGGGCGCCGCATTGGTGGGCGGCGTGTGGATGAGCGGCAATTGGGCCGCGAGCTTGGGCGCAAAATGCGCCATCTGTTCCTGCGCCAGGCGCTTGAAGACCCCCGAACGATGCCGCTGAATAGCGCCGTTGACGAAGGCAAGTCCAACAACCAGCGCGGTCATCGCCAGCGCAATGCCCGCGAGCGTGAGCACTTGTGACCCGCGCGCGGGTGGCGGCGTTGGCGCTTGGTGGGCGAGGGCGGCGTGCAGCGACCGGAACGAGCGCACGACATCCGCCACACCCAGCACCATCGTCAAGGCGACGCCCACGCCGGCCAGTGCACCGCATGCGCCAAACACGCCGGTAAGAATTGCCTCGACGCGCGGGCCGAAAATGTCCCAGTGGAGCGCTTCGTTAAAAATACCCAAGACCAGCAACGTTGCGACGACAACCAGCAGCCAAGCCGTCGCCGTCACGACCAGCGCTAAAAAATGCACGGGAGATTTCATGTGAATGTCGTGGTGTTCATGGTGAAAATGCTGCGGGCGCGCCGGTACAAGATTGCCAGCCAGACCGCACCCATGCCGACGCAGAACGGCTCCGGCACCATGCCGGGCTCGATCCAGATCGGTGATGACCAGGCCCGCTCAAAGGGGCAATTGGTCGTGATCGTGGTTGCCTGCTGCAGGGTGTTTGTCCATTTTTCGCCGGAGCAGTAGCCCGGCGCTTCGTTTTCCGCATGATCGGTGAGCGCCACAAAATCCAGGCGGGCAATGCAGGTGCTGAGCGCCTGGGCGGGGAGGAGGGTGCAGTGCTCGTACTGCACGGCATCGTAGGAATAGGTGCTGTGGGCGTGCAGATCACCCCACAGGATTTCGTGCGCCGCCGCGGCACGCAGGGCGCCAAGGCAGCCCGCAATCAGAAGCATGTCGCGCAACTGCATAAATGAATAGTAGTGATTATTAACTGCTGAACGCGCAGGTGCATTTGACCTAGTATACCATATCGTGCGCGCTGCCCCAGTGCCGGGGGCTGCAGTAGTGCGGTGCGGGCCCTTTGAAGCAGCCGGCCTTACTTGGCGAGATAGTACTGCGTGCGGGTCAGGTCGGTATTGAGCGCCCATGCGCGGCTCTTCCAGACCATGTACTTCGATTTCTTGTTGACGCGCACTTTGAAGACAATCAGCGGCTGTTTCTTGCCGGAAATTATCAAGCCCAAGGTTGACGAGCAGGATGCCTTGCGCATCGTCAGCGGCGCGGAGATATACCAACCGGTGGTGGCGTCATAGGTGATGAAATAGCGGTAACCGGCTGCGTACCACGCGTTAATATTGTCCCAAGTCATGCTGAAGATGCCATTTTCGCATTGCGTCTTCTTGCGGGTGATGACCTTGGCATTGGCGGCCATGTACAGCCGCACCCAACTGCCGGCGCTGGTGGTGGGTGTGGTCGTCGGCGTGGTGGTGGGTGTGGTCGTCGGTGTGGTCGTCGGGGGGGTGGTGGGTGTCGTTGTCGGGGTGGTGGTGGGCGTCGTCGTCGGGGTGGTGGTGGGCGTAGTCGTC
>JAPLST010000176.1 GCA_026398485.1 bacterium | reverse complement strand
GTCGTATTCGCCGCCTCCCACATCCATTTTCAACAAGGCGCACCGCGTGATGGCATAGTCGGCAAACACCGCCGCCAGCGTTGTCGCCGGCACATCTTCAAACGCCAGCGCCTGATGCAAATCGGCGACCGGATACTGGGAAAAACCGCCACTGCAACTGGTGTCGATCGGGCTGTAAATGCGCATGCTGCCGGCGCTGCCGCTGACCGCCGCGCGCACGCACGTCACTTGGCGATACGACGCGGTGTTCTCCTGCAACCGCGCAAAATTTTCCGGCATCGGCTCATAGCAGACCACGCGGGTAGCGTGCTGCGCAATCCGGCAGGCAAACATGCCGACATTCGCGCCCAGGTCGACGACATCGCCGTGCAAGTGCTTCTCCCAGCCGCGCAACTGATACTCGTCCTGGGCAAAAATGCGCCGGAAAATCGTGGCATCCTGCTGGGCCGCGCGCAGGGAAATGACCGCGCCGTTGCGCAGGATCACCTGCATCACACCGCGCCGCGTGACATATTGGCGTGTCACTTCCCAGGCGTTGGCCACCTGCCGCCGCAGCTTCCAGTACAAGCGCAATTGTTTGTAAATATTCAATCTGTTCGTGCTCCTTGTTAGTCGTGGCAATGCGGGCACCGCGTTATTGCGCCGCCGGCGGCCGCTCGTTCATGCGTTGAAAAATGGTCGTCAAGCCCGCGACCGCACCGCCCACGTCGGCGATGTTCGTCGGCAGCAGCACGGTCGTGCTGGCCTTGGCAACTTGGGCAAAGGCGGTGACATATTGCTCGGCCACGCGCAGGCTGACCGCCTGCGAGCCACCGGGTGCCTGGATCGCCTCGGCCACCCGGCGAATGCCCTCCGCGGTTGCCTCCGCAATCATCAGGATTTCCTTGGCGCGGCCCTCGGCGACGTTGATCTGGCGCAATTTTTCGCCCTCGGAAATCTGAATGTTCTGCAGCTTCTCGCCTTCGGAGCGGTTGATCCTGGCCATGCGATCGCCCTCCGATTCGGCGATCAGCGCGCGTTTCTCGCGCTCGGCCCGCATCTGCTTCTCCATCGCGTCGCGGATCGACTGCGGCGGCTCTATGTTCTTGATCTCATAGCGCGCCACTTTCACGCCCCACGAGTCGGACGCCTCGTCCAGCACTCTGACAATCGCCGTGTTGGTCGCCTCGCGCTCCTCAAAGGTGCGATCCAGTTCGAGCTTGCCGATCAACGAGCGCATTGTCGTCTGCGCCAACTGGATCGTCGCAAAGCGGTAATCCATGATGCCGTAACTGGCTTTGCACGGGTCGGTCACCTGCAAATACAAGATGCCGTCAACCTCGACCGCGATGTTGTCGCGCGTGATGCAGCGTTGCGGCGGCACGTCAATGGCCTGCTCCTTCAAGGTGTGCCGGTACGCAATTTTGTCAATGAAGGGAATCAGAATGTGAAACCCGGAACTCAGCGTGCGACTGTATTTGCCCAGCCGCTCGATGATGTACACCGTCTGATGGGCCACGGTCTTGGCGGTCTTTAGCAACGTGATCAAAATCAGCACGGCAACCACAATGGCAATCAACACGGGCACGGTCATGGTTTTCTCCTTGCGGGGATTATGGTAGTGTTACCATGCATACGCTTCCGGCGCCGGGCCGCGCGGCCCGGGCCACACTTCATCCAGCGCGCGCAACGCGGCCGCGTCCAGGACGACGTCCAGGCAGCGCACGCTATCCTCAAGTTGTTCCAGCGTGCGCGGCCCGGCAATCACGGCCGCCACGCCCGGCTGCTGCAGTGCCCACGCGGTCGCCACGTCGGCCGGCCGCGCACCCAGTTCGCCGCACAGGCGCACATAGGCCGCCAGGTTGTCGCCAAAGCGCGCAAACTCGCGCTGCAACCGTTCGGCCGCCCGCGGCCCGCGCGCCTTGTCGCGCGCCGGATCCGCCAGAAAGCCGCGGTTCAATGTGCCCCACACCAAGACGCCAATGCCATACTGGCGGCACGCCGGCAAGACATCCATCTCAAGCTGCCGATAGCATAAATTATACAAACTTTGCTCGGAGATAATCCCCGACAGATGCCGCGCCCGCGCCGCTTCCTGCGCCTGCGCCAAATGCCAGCCGGCAAAATTGCTGCTGCCCGCATAGATGATTTTGCCCTGGCGCTGGAGCGTGGCGAAGGCCTGCCAGATTTCATCCCACGGCGTGGCCCGGTCCACATGATGCATCTGGTACAGATCAATATGATCCGTCTGCAAACGACGCAAACTGGCGTCACACGCCCGGCAAATGTGGTGCGCGGACAGCCCGCCGTCGTTCGGCCCGTCGCCGGTCTGCATGTAGACTTTGGTCGCCAAGACAATTTTGTCGCGCCGCCCGCCACCCTGCGCCAGCCACGCGCCAATGATCGTTTCCGTCACGCCCCGGCCCGCCTGCCAGCCATACACATTGGCCGTGTCAAACAGATTGATGCCCAGTTCGAGCGCGCGGTCCATGATCCGCACGCTGTCCGCCGCGCTGGTCTCCGGCCCGAAATTGAGCGTGCCCAACGCGACCCGGCCGACGCGCACACCACTGCGACCGACCTGACTGTAGGTCATGCGCGTGCCGGGTGTTGTGTGCGAAATGAATTCATAATCATAAGTGGTATTGTAGCGATTCCCCACCCCGGATGCAACCATTTTGCTATACTAATATTAAGTAGGATGTTTTTCTCATTGCACCGAAGGCTTGAAATGAAGAAGGAATTTTTATTGCTGTGGGCGTCCGCCGGCTGTCTGTGGCTGTGCGGCACGCCGGCGCTGCACGCGGTCAAGAATGCCGCATCCATGGCGGGGTTGGCCCACGCCGCGCGTGTGCCGCTGGCTGCCACCGCGCAGGCGGAACGCATGGCACTCACCGCGCCAGCTCCGCTGGATGACGTCCCCGCCGCCCAAACCGCGTTTGTCCAGCAGTGTCAACGCGACGGCTTGGCCGTGCGCTGGCAGGCCGCGGCCAAAGCCTATGAACTGGTCGCCCGCGACGCCGCCTATATGAGCGCATGGCGCGCATCGTGTGACGCGCTGCGCCAGGCGCTGCCGCAGCCGGCCGCCCGCGTGGCGGCCCGCCACGTGCCGCTCAAGTCCGGCGCACTCGCGCTGGATGCGCCAGCCGGCAGCACCACGCCCGGCTGGTATTTTGTCGCGGCCGACAGCGCCCGTGACCTGGCCGCGCTGCACGTTGAAGATTATGTCGGCAACGGCACCTGGCTCGTGCGCCTAAGCGCCACCAGCGACCTCGCCCGCATCCGCGCCTGGCTCACGCAGCACGGCTTCAAAATCGACGAAGTCCCCGCCGGCAATCAGCTCATCGTCTTCTCCGGCACCGCCGGAGCGTTGAACGCGAGCACTAAGCGCCACCAGCGACCTCGCCCGCATCCGTGCCATGGCCGCCCTGCTGCCCTGTCACAAACTCGATCCGCTCTTGCTCGATCCGGACGCCTACACGCTCGGCGATGATCCGCAGTATCGCGTCATTGCCCTGCACGGATTTCAAGACATGGATGTGGCGGCGTTGTGCCAGATCATTCAGGAGTGCGACGGCGAGGTGCTCTCGACTATTACCTTGATTCCCGCCGTCATCGCCCGCGTGCCGCTGAAAGCCGTTGCGGTTCTGGCCGCGCGCGACGAGATCAAGTGGGTCGGCAAAGCCCGGCCCGCCCTCGGCCTGGACAATAACAACACGCGCGCGGTCCTCGGCGTGAATACGGCGCACGCGGCGCCCTACGGCTATCTTGGCAATAATGTTGACGTGCTGGTCTACGATGCCGGCATCGTTGATAATCACGTTGACTACAGCAGCCGCCGCACCGTCGGCGAGCCCAATCCCACGCACTATCACTCCACCCACGTCGCCGGCACGGTGCTGGGCGACGGCAGTGCCAGTGCCGGCCAGTATCGCGGCATGGCCCCCGCCGCGCGCCTGATTTCCTATGAATATGATTTCACCGGCACGATTTTCTACAATAATCCCGGCGATCTTGAAACGAATTATTTTGTCGCCATCAACACCTATGGCGCGGACATCGCCAATAATTCGATCGGTATGAACATCGCCGGCAATGGCTATTCGGCCGCCTATTATGGCGATTATGAAGCCTCCTCAATCTTGATGGACGAGATCACGCGCGGCCGGCTTGGCAAACCGTTTCTGTCCGTCTGGGCGGCCGGCAATGAACGCGGCTATGTCTCGGGCTACCGCAACATCAGCCCGCCGCAATGCGCCAAGAATACGCTGGTGATCGGCGCCACCCAGTACGATAACAATCAAGCAACCACCTTCACCAGCTGGGGCCCGCTCGATGACGGCCGGCTCAAGCCCGACTTGAGTGCGCCCGGCTACAACGTCAATTCGTGTTACGGCACCTCGTCGTATCAACCACTGTCCGGCACCAGCATGGCCTCGCCGGCCGCCTGCGGCTCGGCCGCGCTGCTGCTCGAATGCTGGCGTGCCACGCATGCCGGCGCCGATCCCTCGCCGGCGATGATCAAGTCCGTCTTGATCAATACCACGCTTGATCTCGGCGCGCCCGGCCCCGGCTTCGACCTCGGCTACGGACTGCTCCAAATCGTGCCCGCCCTCGATCTCGTGCGGGCCGGCAATGCGCTCGAGGCGGCCGTCACGCACAATGCCGTCCGCCGCTTTCCCCTGATCGTGGCAGCCACCACCGCCGTCGTGCGCGCCACTATTGCCTGGAGTGATCCGCCAGCCAGCGCGCTGGCCGCCGTCGTCTTGGTCAACGATCTCGACCTGCGCTTGATTGATCCCAACAATCGCGTCTTCTTGCCCTGGGTGCTGGATCCGAACAACCCCGCAAACGCCGCCACGACCAACGCGCCCGACCGGCTCAACAACGTCGAGCAAGTCGTGGCCACCAATCTCACCCCCGGCGTCTGGTATGCCGAAGTGCGCGG
>JAPLST010000067.1:732-2672 GCA_026398485.1 bacterium | reverse complement strand
CGCTGCTGCTTGAAAACTGCAAACTCCATGCCTGATGACCCTGTTCTGCCCCGGTTTTCGTTTGCAAAGACCCCCGCGGCCTTGTGCCGTGGGTGAATGACATTGGGATGGGAGCCGTGGCCGGCGTTTCGCTCAATCTCTCCGCCCACCGGGGCAAGCCCGGTGGGGCCGCAGACACGGAATCGGACACGCCCGCGCGCCGGCACATACGACATTCGTTGTCGTCTGCGTTATGTGGGCCGACCGCAGGTGGCGCTTATCGCACCGCGCGCCAGGCACCCGCGTGCGCGAACTTCCTTAAAAAGCCTATTTCACTGTGCAAAATGGCATTTTAAGGCCTGATAAAAGCTCGTATTACAGCGCAACCGTTTGCAATGCAATATGTTGTTCAGGTCCGACCCGAATGGCACCACAATGCTGGTGGACAGGTTGCCAGCCAGGTCATACCAGTAGCGTGACGAGGCCGATTGCGACCCGCGCCAGATGTTGGTCAGCTTGTTGGCGATGGTTTAGGCAACTGATGTTTTGTTGGTGAGTTTTAATTGTCAAGTGTTCACGCCTTCCCCTAATCTCCAAAGTCATTTGCCCCAAACGACTCTATGCGCCCGCTGGTCGATTGCTTGTGGCAGTAGAAATACTCAGTGGTGTTGCCGGTCACCGTTGTTTGAGCTGGACTGGCTAGCTAAGGCACCAACCAGTCCCGCCACCGATGGGATCAATTGTCAATGCATGCCCATACTCCGACCGACCCTAGTCCGGCCTGGCCCCTATTGCCTGGATATCGTGTGGAACAAAACAGCACCAATGAGTGAACACATGAGCAAAGATGTCAATACCCAAATGTTTATCTTGCGGTACAATGATATTATGGCAAATGCAATCAGAATGAACTGTACCGAGCACAACATACAATCGAGCCAAAGAGGGCCGCTCATGCGGTAATACGATTTAGAGTTGCTACTTATTGCAGTAAGCGAGTTCCAGTAAAAGGCCATTGCCAGGAACCCTAAACTAGTCAAATAATAGAGTCGTTTCATTTATCAACCTGTTTGCGAGCTTCTTCAGCTTTTACTAGATTCAGTGGCTGTGGTAAAGCGGCTTTGTAGCCACTAACATCACCAATTGTGTTTGAAAGAACATCTTCATATTTCAGAGCAGAATGCCAATCATTCTTTCGTTCATCTGATCCAGATGCGATTGTTTGAAAGGGGTTTACACCTTGCACAAGTTGAGCCAATTCCACAAGATAGCCAACAAATGAACCTGCCAAGGGAAATGAAGCCTCTGTCACTCCCGCCGCACATACAACATGTTGCATATCAATCCAACCCAAATCCTTATTATATGCATATCGCGAATGATGCGCAAAGTATTCCTTAACAGCTTTATTCCCGCCTTTTGCATAGGCCTTCTTCCCTTGTGCATATGCATTCTGCACTTGGTCTGGTTCTACAAAACTGGCCAATCGCTCTTGGTCATCCTCGCTGATTTCCATGCCAAGAATGTCAACCATATTAAGCGGATTATTCCCGCAGAACTGGTAAAGGTTCGGCGAGTCTTGGTAGTCAATCGGGTCTCTTTGCGTCCATCTTCCCGCTATAGGATCGTAGACGCGATATGCGTACAAATAGAGTTTCGCGTCGGTCAGGTATTCCTTGGTACTGAACGTGTAGCGCGGGGTGAAGGTGCCGCTGGTCTGGCTCGCGTTGCCAAAGGCGTCGTACCGCGCATAATATTCGTTCTGCTGATTCTGATCATAGACCAAGACGGTATCGCCGCGGTGGTTGGCCACATAGTAGTGTGGCGTCCATGACCCGCCCGTGTCGCGCCGCATCTCCGCGATGACGTCGCCCGTGCCGTCGGCAATGCCGACGCCTCTGACAAAGAACTTGTCTAGTATACCATTTGAGACCGAGCCAAGGCAAATCATGCCGTCGTGG
>JAPLST010000067.1:0-658 GCA_026398485.1 bacterium | reverse complement strand
TCTGCGCGTCGTACAGGAACTCGTTGGTGAAGCCTATGCCTTCGATGCGCGCAAGCTTGTTCTGCGCGTTGTAGAAGTAGAGATTGGTTGCTGTGGTGCTGATCAGATTGGTCAGATTGCCGGCGCAGTCGTAACAATAACGATTATTGGCGTTCAGCGCGCCAACATAGATATTGGTCATCTTATTGGCAAGGGTATACCCGTAGGTATCGCTTGCCGTCAAGGGCCAGTGTTTGGTGTTGGAGAGCCGCTTTTGTGCCGCATCGTAGGCGTAAGACGTTCTGCCGGAGAAGCCGAAGTTTTCTTCGGTCAATTGGTCGCGGTCATCATAGGTGAATGTTACGCTGACGCTGTTGTCGCCAAGCGCGTCGTCAATTTGTGAGATTTGTTGGGCATTGTTGAAGGTATACTCCACAGTTTTACTGTTGTTGACCGTTATGGATTGCAGGCGCCGTTCGCTGTCGTAATCATAAGCGCAGGTGACAATGTCGGAACTGCCGCCGGCACACCGCGAGGCGATCTTGCCGTTGGCATTGTACGTGTATTGAGCAACGACAGTGTATTGGCCGTCGAGCATGGTAAGCCGATTGAGACTGTCATAGCTGTAGCTTATCTGGCGTGTTTCATTGGGCGCGGTGAAGGTCATCGCGCTGCGATT
>JAPLST010000125.1:3619-5753 GCA_026398485.1 bacterium | reverse complement strand
GAAATATATATGGCGGTCGGTATCTCTGCCCGTAGCCGCCGCACGGCGTGCGGCGTGCAGCACATTGCGCGGAACGCCGTTAAATTCTCGTGCGCCACGATAATTTATGGTTGCAGAGGTGCAGAAGTTGTCGGCGGTTCTGTGCGCGGTGCCATCCGCCAAAAGATGCGATCGGGAGATCGCACCTACCTTCAGCCGATCTGGCGATCGGCGCTCCCTTCGCCGCACGGCGTGCGGCACAGCACGGATGCGGAAATATATACGACGGTCGGTATTTCTGCCCGTAGCCGACGCACGGCGTGCGGCGTGCAGCACAGCCGTTCCGCGGCTGCACCAGAACGGCGGACAGCCACAGCCAATACTAACGCCGCCGGCGCGCGTGCAGCAGGGCGGCGCCGGCAAGCATGCCCGGCAGCACCGGCTCCGGCACATTCAGCTCGTCAATGATATTGATCCACAAATCGGCGTCATCGGCGCGCCCGTTGCCGTTGAAATCCTGGCTGAATTGCGCGTCGGTAAAACCCTTGAGCACCGTCCGGCCGGATGCGCCGACGATCAGCGCGGCGTTGTCCGCACCAGGCAACACGGCATAGCCGGCCAACGCGGCGCCGCCGTTGGTGGCCGCCAGATGTTGCCCGTAATTCATGTAGCCCGGCGTGGCGGGCGTGGTGAACATGGGCACGTTGATGGGCGTGGCAAAGAGCGCATTGCTGTAATCCCACCAATAGATCGGGGCGGGCACGAAGGGGACATTGGTGACGAACGCGGCGCCCAGCGAGGCCCAGAGCGGGCTGGTGGCTGCCGCGCTCATCGCCCAGGTGTGCATGGCCAGTTTGCCGCCGCCATTGACATAATTCCGCAGCAGCTCGTAGAGATAGGCGGGCGGAGTATTGTTGTCGTTGGCGACCAGCACCAGATCCCAGGGCGTGCCGTTGGTCAGCGCCCAAGCAAAGAAGGTGAAGGCGCCATTATAGAACGGCGCGTAGGGGAAGCCATGATAGCGCAGCGCCTGTTCGACGTAGGTATTCGGCGAGGGATGGTACGGATCGTCGGTGTACACCAGAATGTTGAGTGCGGGCGGTGGCACCACGCCGTCGAGGATGGTGTTCTCAAGATAGCCGAACGAGGCGTTGAGAAATTCGACCGGCTGCACGGTGGCGAAGATTTTGCCGGAGCCATACGGCACGGTCATGGCGCAGGGCTGGCCGTTCGCGGCGTTGGCGATGACGCTGTGGGCGCCGGCCGGGATGGCGGTAAAGAAGCCGTGGGTCGCATAATTCCAGTCATTCAGGTCGGCGCTGCTGATCAGGTTTGGGGTGGTGAGAATGGGCGCGGCCGGGTCAACGATGGTGACGGCGTCGTCAAACAGTTCGACGACGGAAATATCACCGGGGAAGAGAATGGCATTGAGGTTGAACTGGTAAAATGCGGCCAGATGCAAGTCGAGCAAGCCGCCTTGCGCGGCATAGGATTCGAGCCATGGGCGGGTTGCCGCCATGCGCGCATAAAATTGGCTGGCCTGATCGGACACCACAATGACTTTGTCAAACGGGGTCAGGTCGACGGCGCCCAGATCGTTCGAGCCGAAAATCGTGTAGGCAATATTGTTTGAGACCAGCACGTCTTGATTATTACGAAAACCCCATGGGTTCCGGTCTTGGAGCAGGGCGACGTTGTTGTAGCCGGCGTAGCGCAGCATGTTTTCGCAATAGTTGGTCGAGCTATCCTGCCACTCGACCGGTTGCAGCGTTGCCAGAATGCGGCCGGCGCCATACGGGTAATCAATGACGCACGGCGGGAGATTGGTGTGGGAGACATAGACCAGCGGCTGCGCGCCACGCGGATAGTACGAGAAATAGCCGTGGGTGGAGTTGTCCCAATTGTCCAGATCGGCATTGCTGATCTGGTGCGGCGTGCGGAACATGGGGAAGTCGGTGTTGGTGATGGTGACGGCATTGGCAGAAAACCGTGCCGCGATGAAATACCCCGGCATGACCAGCCCGGAATTTTCCAAATAGCCCGACGAGGTTGCCAGGTGCATTTCGAGGATGCCACCTTGATACGCATATTCGGCAAACCACGCCTGCTGCGCGCTGACCATGTCATAAAAATCATTGGACTGGGCGGACACCAA
>JAPLST010000125.1:0-3605 GCA_026398485.1 bacterium | reverse complement strand
GTCATTGGTGCCCAAGACGACATAACTAATGCCGCTATTGGTCAATAAATAAGGGAGGAGCGTGCTGCCCCATGGATTGCACTCCTGGAACAAGGCGACGGTGCGGATGGCGTTGGTGCAGGGAAACGGGCGCGGATAGAGCATCTGCGGCGCGCCCGGCGCGGTGGCGGCGGTGCTGCCGCTGCCGCCGGCGCGGTTGACGCGCGCCACGGCGGGCGGCTGGAGGGCCGGAATACGCCGGCCGGTCGTGGCTTGGACCAGTGCGGGATGCGGCGCATCCAGCGGCGGGGTCAGTGTCCGGCGCGACCCGGCGGTGTTGCCATGATCCGCACTACTGAGCGCGGCAAAGACCGGCGCGGTACACCAGAACGAGAGGCCAAGCAAAAAAAGAATGGGACGTGCTGCATGCATTGGTTGTTTCCATAGTTGCTACATCAAAAGCGCAATCGCCGTGCAGCTGGCGCGCAACTCAGGGGTTGCGCAGCAAGTACACGTTGTAGCGATTGCGCGTAAAACTGACGCTGTCACTGACGGGGTTGCCAAAAACGTTGGTGCCGACAATCGAAAAAGTATACGAGCCATAGTGCGGGAGATGGAGCGCCACGGACCACGCCGACGCGGCGGCCAGCGTGCCGGCGGTCATACCACTGACACCGGGGCTGGTCCAACTGTTGCTGTAGACTACCTGCCCGACGAGGCCGGTGCTGATGCCGGTAATCTGACAGGAGAGCACGTTAAAGGGCAGGACGAGGCCGGGCCCCGGACTGGTGATCCGGATGAACGGCGTAATTATCACGCCGTTGACAATGTTGGTTTCAACCTTGCGGGAATTGTCGCCCCAGGCTTCGACGTTATTGCGCAGGTTGGCGCCCGGCGTCACATTGGTGGCGACCACGCCGACGACCGTGATCGTGCGGGCGACGCCGGCGGCGATGAAGCCCAGGGACCATTCCCATTCCGGCGGCGGCTGGCGCGAGGCGGCCGGCGTGGCGTTGGTGCAGGTGACATAGCCGTCGAAATTCTCGCGCACCGTGACGTTGGTGGCCGTCATTGCACTGGTGTTGCGGGCGATGATCGTGTAGACAATGTTGCCGCCTGCCATCGGATTGTCCGGGCTGGCCGTCTTCGTGATGACCAGCAACTGGGGTGGGAGGATGGCGACCACGCGCGTTTGTTCGCTGGCCGTGTCGGGCTGGCCATTGGACGAGAAGACCGTGGCAATCTGTTCCAGCACATCGCCCGCCGTCGCGTTGACGACCGTGCCCGTGATCACCAGAAAAGCTTCACTGCCGGGCGCCAGGGTGCCGATATTGGTGGCAAGCAGCGAGGAGACCGAGTACTTCGCATCGAAGTTCAGATTGAACACCACATTCGAGGCCCAGCCGCTGCCGGTGTTCTGCACCCGCAGGGAGTAGATGAGCAGTTGGCCATTGGTCACCGGATCCGCGCTGTCCAGCATGGTAAGGTCGAGCAGCGGCGCCGTTGCGGGTGGCGGATTGGTCACCAGCACCTCGACCGTCGCATTGGTTGAGACGCTGTTGGTGGCGACGGCCACGACGGTGTTGCGCAGGCGTTCGCCGACGGTCGCGTTGGTGACGACATAGCCGCTGATCAGGATCTGGCGCGCCGCGCCGGCCGCCAGGGTGCTGAAGCTCCATTCGTTGCCACCCAGGCCGCTTGCCAGCGGGGCCGATTCGACAAAGACAAACAAGGGCGGGAAGGTTTCGGTCACGACCACGTTGGTTGCCACAGCCGGCCCCGCATTGGAGACCGTGATGACATACGCAATGGTCTGGCCGGGGCGTGCGACGGTTTGCGAGGCGGTCTTGGTCACACGCACCAGCCGGGCCAAGCCGGCGGCGGGGTCGACTTTGACTTCGACCCAGGTCGCCTTCGGCTCGGCATTGGCCGCGGTCACGCTGGCCGGCACGACCAAGATGGTGCCAACCGTTGCGCTGCTGACCGTGCCGGTGAAGACAATCGAGATCGTGGCGCCGACGGGCAGCGTGCCGAGCGCCCAACTGGTTGCGCCGACGGGCGTGAGGCCGGGTGGCAAGGCGGCTGCGGCCGTCACATTGGACGCGGCCTCCGTGCCCGGATTGCCGATGGTCAGCGTGAACACAACGGTCTGGCCATTAGTGGCGGACGGCGGCACGGCGCTCAATGCCAGCACCAATTCGGCCGGCCAATTGGTTGGCGCGATAACCGGCGTGATCACATTCGTGCTGATGGCCGGGCCACAGACGATGGCAGCGGCAGTGTTGGTGAGGCGTATGCCGGCGAGCGCGCCGGTCGAGACATAGCCGCCGATGATGACCGTCTTGGCCGTGCGCGCCGCGAGCGAGCCGAGGTCCCAGCTTGGTCCGCCGGCCGGTTGCGCAACATCCGCGCTGAACCGTGCCGGATAGGTGTCGGTCACGGTGACATGTTCGACCGCAAGACTGGACGCATTGGATACCGTAATCTGGTAAACGAGCTGGGCGCCGGGCTCGACCGACGACGGGCTGGCGGTCTTGGTCAGGCGCAAGGCCGTTTCTGGCAGCAGTCGGGTGACGGTGACCGTGTCGCTGACCAGCACCCCCAAGGCGTTCATGCCATAGACTACAATAACATTGACGCCGGTCGCCACATCCACGAGCGGGGTGGCCCATGCGGTGGCGGCGGGGAAGGTGCTGACGCTGCCATTGCCGGCGGTATTGGTCACCCACATGCCGCCGACCACGGTCGGGTTGTTGGTGCCGGCGACGGTGATGCTGGTCACCTCATAGTCAACCGTGAAGTTGGTGTTGGTAAGGTCCACCAGGGGCGGCAAGTAGTGATCCAGAAAGTAGAAATTGGTCTGGGTACTGCCGGCAGTGGCCGTGACCGGCAGGGCATTGCTGCTGGTGCTGATGAAGCCCGGCGCATCATGTTCAAAAATGATCCACGAGCCGACGGGCACGGCACCGAGCTGGAAGCGGCCATTGCTGCCGCTCCAGGCATTCTGGGTCGTCTGCTCGCCGACATCAATCACGCCATTGCTGTTGACATCCTCGACCAAATCAATTTGCACATTGGCCAGCACGGCCGTGGCGCCGTCATCGCGCTGGCCGTTGCCATTGAAATCGTTGTAGACCGTGCCGCCCAAGGTCGAGAAGGTGTTGGGCGGCGGCTCATAATCAAAGAAATCCCGGTTGAGGTAGTCGGCCAGATTGGTGACATTGACGGGCAAGCGGTTGGGACTGCTGCTGACATAACCGAGTGGCTGGGTCTCGACGACCACATAGCGGCCGGTGCTCAGATTAAGGAACTGGTAGCTGCCGTCGGTCATGCTCTGGGCCGGCCCGCCGGCCAAGGTGCCATTCGAGGCACTGCCATCACCCAGCGGGTCGGTGTACAGCGTGATATCCACATTCGGCAAGCCCACATCACCCGGGTTGTAGACGCCATTGGTGTTGAGGTCATTATAGACGGTGCCGCGAATGGAGGCGGCCTGCACGACTACACCCGTCACGTAATTTTGATTGGGCAGGGGCGTGCCATACTCATCATAAGCAAAGGTCACGCTGGCCTCGTTGACGGCCGGGTTGCCAACGTTGATCGCGCGCAAGACCACGTCGTTGGTG
>JAPLST010000453.1:1808-8876 GCA_026398485.1 bacterium | reverse complement strand
TTCATCGTTCATCGTTCATCGTTCATCGCAGATCCTCCCACACAATGATTATCCGCACCATCATTTTCATCTGCTGCCTTGCGCTTCTCACGCTCCTGCTCCCCGGCTGCGCCGGCGGCCCCGACAGTACGACTGGCGCGAGCAGCCACAAGAAAAGCGCGTATCAGGCGCCGGTCAAACTGACCAGTCCACTGCCCCCATCGAATAATGCCGGGCGCCGATTTGTTGCCTGAGTGCATGCCGGTTGCGCTGCCGCCGGGGTCGCTGCCATCTCCCTTTCGTAATGGAAATACCTCACTCACTTTCATCCTTCAATCCCGCCACGCCATGATTGCGCGCACCATCACTTTCATCTGCTGCCTCGCGCTGTTTGCGCTCCTGCTCTTCGGTTGCTCCGGCAATCCGCAAGCCACCGCTAAATATTACTGGAGCGACAAGCCACAGGAGGAACGCGTGCCGGTCTCCAATCAAGCTGACCCGGCCGGCGCGCCGATTGCCCCTATTGAATAATGGCGAATGCAAGCACGCCCACGGTTTGGGCGGGTGGGTGAATGAGATTGAGCAAAAGCAGGCTGGCCACCTGTGCATTCCCACTTTCGTAAAGGGGGTGCCGCGCAATGCGCGGTGGGGGATTTAGTTGCCGTTGCCGTCGCTCTCTTCTGCAAAATCCCTCCCCCCGCCAAGCCGGGGTACTCCCTTTAGAAAAGGGAGATTGCAGAGGCCGCGTGCCGGTGTTCTTTTCTCAATCTTTGCTTCCACCGATCCCGCCGGCGGCGGCGATCGGTGGGGAGCAACAGCACAAACAAATCGCCGGATCTGGCCACGCGCTTGCCGCACCCAAAAAAGAGTGCAGAATTTGTACTCCTTTACTCTTTGTAAATTTCTTTTTCTGTGGATAAAATCTGCGGCGGTGCATTCAGCCGATCGGGAGATCGGCGTTCCCGGGCAGAAGCGGCGGCAGCGCGGCATTATTACAAAGAGTAAATGAGGTAAAGAGCATATGGCAGATTGTTGTTGGTTGCAGAACAGAAACATTTTGACTGCCGCTTCTCTTGTACTCCTTTACTCTTTGTTCATGTCTGCGTGCGGCGCCGGCGCGCGGCGCGGCAGGCATATCGTAATGGTCGTGCCATGGTTGATTTCGCTGGCCACGTCAATCGTGCCGTGATGCAGCAGGACGATGTGCTTGACAATGGCCAGGCCCAGACCCGTGCCGCCGAGTGCGCGGGCGCGCGACTTGTCCACCACATAAAAACGTTCGAACACGTGCGGCAGATCCTTGGCGGGAATGCCGGCACCGGTGTCCTCGATCACGGCCACGAATTGCTGCGGTTCAGCCCGCAGCGCGATGCGCAACTGGCCTTGCCCGGTATACTTGATGGCGTTGTCAATCACGTTGACAAAGACCTGTTCGAGCTTGAAGGCATCGCCCGTCAGCGGCGCCGCGGCCGGCATGTCGAGCACCAGTTGCAGGCCCTTGTCGGCCATGCGTTTCTCGAAGGTGCGCACCACAGTTTCAATCAATTCCTTCAGATCAAGCGGTTCACATTCGAGGATGAACCCCTCGTGTTCGAGCTCGGACAGGCGCAACAAATCGGCGACGATATAGGTCAGCCGCTCGGTGTTGCGGAGGATGATGTCGAGATAGCGGCGGGTATCCGGGCTGGCGGTTTCGAGCAGGGTTTCGGTGAAGCCCTTGATCGAGGTGAGCGGGGTGCGCAGCTCATGGGAGACGTTGGTCACAAAATCGCGTTTCATCTTGGCCACGGCCATGATGTCGCTGATGTCGTGCAGCATAATCACGGCATGGCCGGCACTGGCTGCGTAGTCGGCGCTGCAGAGCAGGTGGCGGCCGTTGAGCTCGCTTTCGCGCTGGACATGGCGGCGTTCGGCCAGGACGCGCTCAATCAATTCCATGAGATCCGGCATGCGGATGGATTCCCAATACGGGGCGCCGCGTTTGATCGCGACCCCGGCCAGGGTATCGAAACTGGCGTTGCAGACCGTCACGATGCCGTCCGTCTGCAGGACGAGCAGGCCTTCGCGCAAGTTGACAATGATGGTGTGCAGCTCATCTTTCTGGCGGGCCAACTCGTCGAGCGAGCTTTTGATGCGGGCGACCATGTCATTGAAGCACAGGGCCAGCGCGGCGGTTTCGTCGCGGGTCTCGACATAGACTTTGGTGTCAAGCTTGCCGGCGGCGACGGCGCGGGCGGCTTGGGCCAGGAGTTCAATGGGTTTTGACCAGCGGTGCGAGACGACGAAGATCACGGCCAGCGCCAGCACGGCCATAACCAGGGCAATCAGGAACATGGTGCCGCGCAGGTCGGCCAAAAAGGTTTCAAACGCGCCGAGGTTGGTGCTGACACGCACCACGGCGAGCAGGCGCTCGTGGTCGTACAGCGGCAGGGCCAGATACAGCAGCGGCTCCTTGAGCGTCTCGCTGCGGCGCAGCGCGGTGCCGCGCATGCCGCGCAAGGCCAGGGCCACTTCCGGCCGGGCCGCGTGATTTTCCATGCGGGCCGGATCACCCTCCGAATCGGCCAGCACGGTGCCGTCCGGGGCGATGACGCTGATGCGCTTCTGCGTCAGCGCGCCTATGTGGCGGATGTACGGCTGCAATTGGGCGGGTGCCGCGTTGGTCAGCAGCGTCAAGGTTTCGTGACAGGCAATGGCGCCGACATCCGCCAGGCTGCGTTCGACGGTGACGCGGTAATAGTTGCGCACGGCGCGCATCGAGAGGAAAAAGAAGACCACGAACAGCACCAGCACAATGATGCTGTAGGCGGTGAGGATCCGGGTAAAGAACGTGGCTTTCATGAATTTCGGTGCCGGTGCGGCGGGCTCAATCAAAATCGCGGCGGTGGCGCACGTCGCGACCCTCGGCCATAAAAATGGCGTTTTCGGCAATGTTCTTGGTGTGATCGCCGATGCGTTCAATGTTGCGGGTCACGAGCAGCACGTTGACGGCGCGATCGAGGGTGGCGGCATCCGCGCGCATCATGGCCAGCAGCTTTTCGGTTGCCTGGGCTTTCAGCTCGTTCAGGCGCGCGTCCCGCAGGATCACGGCGCGGGCCTCGTCCACGCTGCGCGTGACGTAGGCGTGAATGCTATCCTTGACCATGCCGGCGGCCAGCGCCGCCATTTCGGGCAGGACGGTAAACGTGGTCAGCGGCAGTTGCTCGGCCAGGCGCAGGGCCTTGTGCGAGATATTAACCGCCAAGTCGGCCAGGCGCTCGAGTTCGCTGTTGGTCTTGATCGCGCCCAGGATGAAGCGCAGGTCGGACGCCGTCGGCTGATGCAGCGCGATCAGCTTCAAGCAGATTTCGTCCACGTCGCGTTGCATTTGATTGACTTCGCCTTCGTGCCGGTTGAGCTCATCGCGCAGCGATGCGTCGCGCTCGACCAGCATGCGCATGGCATCGCTGATCATGTCCTCGGTCAGACCGGCCATGCGGACCAAGGTGTGTTTCAACCCGGCCAATTCCTCATCAAAAAAACGTTCCATGGAGCTCCTGGTGCATCAGCCGAAGCGACCGCTGAGGTAGTCGTTGGTACGCCGGTCGGTCGGCGTGGTGAATAGTGCGGCGGTGGGGCCGAAGTCGATCATCTCGCCCAACAGCATGTAGCCGGTGTAGTCGGCGATCCGGGCGGCCTGCTGCATGTTGTGCGTGACAATCACAATAGTATACTGTTTCTTCAAGTTGAGCAGCAATTCCTCAACCTTGGCGGTGGCGATCGGATCGAGGGCCGAACACGGCTCGTCCAGCAAAATAACTTCGGGCTCGATGGCCAGCAGGCGGGCAATGCACAGGCGCTGCTGCTGGTCGAGCGGCAGGTCGAGGGCCGGCGCGTGCAGCGTGTCGCGCACCTGGTCCCAGAGCCACGCGCCGCGCAGGCTGCGCTCAACCGTCTCGTGGATGGCGGCCTTGCTGCGCTCGCCCGCCACGCGCAGGCCGAAGGCCACGTTGTCAAACACGCTGAGGGGAAACGGGTTGGGCCGCTGAAACACCATGCCGGTCTTCTTGCGCAGCGCGCAGACGTCCACGCCCGGCGCATAAATGTCTTCGCCGTCAAGGCATATCTGGCCGCTGACGCGCACGCCCGGGATCAAGTCGTTCATGCGGTTGAGCGCGCGCAGCAACGTGGATTTGCCGCAGCCGCTGGGGCCGATCAGGGCCGTGATCTTGCGCGCCGCAACGTCCATGCCGACGTTGATCAGGGCCTGGAAACTGCCGTAGTGCAGGTTGAAGTCGGCCACCTGCATGCGCACCTTGTTCAGGCCATTACCGGCGCCAAAAAACACCGCGTTGTGCAGGTTGAAACCGGCCACCGGCACAGGCACCTCATGCGCGGGCTGGGATGCGGGCGTGTTCATCCAAATCGTCCGGTGACGTAGTCGTCCGTACGCTGGTCGCGCGGCGCGGTGAAGATCTGCCCGGTCGGCCCGTGCTCGATCAGTTCGCCCATGAGGAAGAAGGCGGTCGTGTCGGCCACGCGGGCGGCCTGCTTGGTGTTGTTGGTGACGAGGATGATCGTGTAGCGGGCCTTGAGCATGGTGAGCGCCTCTTCGATGCGCGCGGTCGAGATCGGGTCGAGGCCCGAGCAGGGCTCGTCCAGCAAAATCAATTCCGGCTGCATCGCCAGGGTGCGGGCCAGGCACAGGCGCTGCTGCTGGCCGCCCGACAGGCGCAGGCCCGAGCTGCGCAGGCGATCCTTGACTTCGTCCCACAAGAACGCCGCGCGCAGGCTGGTCTCAATCAGCGTGTCGAGCGTGGCGCGGGCGCGGATACCGCAGAGGCGCGGCCCATAGGCGAGATTGTCGTAAATGCTCATTGGCAGCGGCACGGGCATGGCGAAGACCATGCCGACCCGCTTGCGCAGCGCCACCGCGTCGCAGCCCGGGCCGTACACATCCTCGTCGTCAAGCAGCACCTGGCCTTCCATGCGGCTGCCGGGCGTGAGTTCGTTCATGCGATTGAGCGCGCGTAAAAAGGTGGTCTTGGCCGAGCCGGACGGGCCGATCACGCCCAGAATTTGGAAGGCGGGCACGTCGAGTGACACGCCGCGCAGCGCTTGGAACTGCCCAAAGAACACCTTCAGGTCGCGCACACTCACTTTGATGGACGGAGAGGCCGGCATGTTTTCCATCAGCCAGTAGGTCGTCGTGTTGACCAGCAAAACAGAAATCACCAGCACGGCCGCCGTGCCGTAGGCGTTTTCGTTGGAGATGCCCTCGCGGGCCATGATGTAGAAATGCACCGCCATGGTGCGCACCGAATCGAAGACCGAGTGGGGCATGCGCAGCGATGAGCCGGCGGTGAAGATCACCGCCGCCGTTTCGCCGATTGAGCGGCCGACGCTGAGCATCACGCCGGTGACAATGCCGGGCAGGGCATTGGGCAGCACGACCTTGGTGACCGTCTCCCAGCGCGTCGCCCCCAGCGAGAAACTCACTTCGCGCCACGCACGCGGCACGGCCCGGATGGCTTCCTCGGAGGTGCGGATAATCGTCGGCAGCACCATGATCGCCAGCGTCAATCCGCCCGACAGCAGCGACCAGCCCAGCTTCAGCGTCGTGACAAAGAAAATAAAACCGAACAAGCCAAAGATGATCGACGGGATGCCCGCCAGGCAATCGGTGCCGAAGCGGATGATGCGCGTCAGGCGCGTCTCGCGGGTGTACTCGGTCAGGTAGACGGCCGTGCCCACGCCCAGTGGCAGGGCGATGGCGATTGCCAGCAGCGGCAGCAGCAGCGTGCCGACCAGCGTCGGCAGAATGCCGCCGGCGCGGCCCATGTCCTTGGGCATGCTGAACAGAAAACTGAAACTGACGACCGGCAGGCCTTTTTCCAGCACGAAGCCGATGATGAACAGCAGCACGACCAAAGTCACGCCCGTGGCCGTGCCCAGCAGGGCGATGGCGATGCGCTGGGTGTGCTTGGGTGAAATTCTCACGACTTGCCCTTGCGCTGTTTCATCACCGCCATGGCGCTGCCGTTCAGCAGCATGATCCCGATAAACAAAACAATGCCCGTCGCAAACAGGGCCTGGCGATGCATGCCGGTGGCGTAGCCCATTTCGAGCGCGATGTTGGCCGTCAGCGTGCGCACCGAGTCCAGCGGCGAGTGCGGCACTTTCACGGCGTTGCCGGCCACCATGATGACCGCCATGGTTTCACCGATGGCGCGGCCCATGCCGAGAATCAGGCCGGCCAGGATGCCCGACCGCGCGGCTTTCAACACGACCATGTGGACTGCCTGCCAGCGCGTCGCACCCAGCGCCAGCGCGCCTTCGCGGTAACTCTGCGGCACCGACGCAATCGCATCGGCCGCAATGCTCAGCACCGTCGGCAAAATCATGATGCCCAAAATCACCGCGGCCGCCAGCACCGACAAGCCCGGCCCGCCCGCGTAGGCGCGCACCAGCGGCGCCAGCACCATTACGCCGATGAAGCCAAACACGACCGACGGGATCCCCGCCAGCAGCTCGATCGCCGGCTTGACCACGCGCATCAAAGCCCGCGGCGCAAACTCGGTCAGAAACACGGCGCCGGCAATGCCCAGCGGCCCGCCCACCAGCAACGCGCCCAGCGTCACCCACAGCGATGCCACGATCATCGGGTAAATCCCGAAATGGCCCTCCTGCGGCCGCCAGTCGGACGACAACAAGAAATCGCGCGGGCCAACCTTGATCAGAAACGGCGCGCCTTCCTTGACAATGAACACCGCGATCAACAGCAAGCTCATGATCGCCGAGCAGGCCACCAGCAGCAGCAGCTTCTCAACCACTTGTTCGCGCGTTATCTTCACGGTTTACTGGAGGAAAAACCTTCGCAACGAAAGTTTTTTATTGAGTGTTCGATATTCATCAGCAATCAGGGTTCAGCGGTTCACGGTTCAGCGGTTCAGGAAAGAGATGATCTATGGACTATGAACGATGAACGATGAACGATGAACGATGAACGATGAACGATGAACGATGAACGATGAACGATGAACGATGAACGATGAACGATGAACGATGAACGATGAACGATGAACGATGAACGATGAACGATGAACGATG
>JAPLST010000453.1:0-1735 GCA_026398485.1 bacterium | reverse complement strand
CGATGAACGATGAACGATGAACGATGAACGATGAACGATGAACGATGAACGATGAACGATGAACGATGAACGATGAACGATGAATGTCACTTCGCGGCAATCAAGCCGTTGTCGGCAATCAGCTTCTGGCCTTCCGCACCCAGGACATACTCGATGAACGCCTTGCTGGTGCCCGTCGCCGGCCCCTTCGTCAGCAAAAACACGGGCCGCGCCAGCGGATACGTGCCCGCCACCACGGCCGCCGTCGTGCAGGCCACGCCGGCCACCGTGACGGCCTTGATCTTGTCGTTCAACAAGCCGTGCGAGAGATACCCGACGGCATTGGCATCCTGGGCCACCGTTTCGCGGATCGTGCCGTTGGAGTCCTGCACAATTGCGTCCTGCGTCAGCGCAATGCCCTGCACGATCTTCTCGAACGACGAGCGCGTGCCCGAGCCCGCTTCGCGCGAGACAACCGTGATGGGCGCATTCGCCCCGCCCACCTCGTTCCAGTTCTTGACCGCGCCGTTGAAAATCGCGCGGATCTGGATCAGCGTCAGATTGGTCACCGCGTTGGCCGGGTTGACCACCACGGCAATGCCGTCGCGCGCCACGACATGGCGGCTCAAGGCCTGCGCCTCGGCCGGCAATTCCACCAAGTCGGCCATGCCGATCTGGGCCGCGCCGGACAGGGCCGACTGAATGCCCACGGCCGAGCCGCCGCCCTGCACGGTGATATTCGCGCCGGGGTTTTTCGCCATGAATTCCTCGGCCAGCTTCTCGGCAAACGGCTGAAAGGCCGTCGAGCCGGCCAGCGTGACCGAATCAGTGTTCCGGCCGCAGCCGCCCAGCAGCAGGCTGCCCGCGGCGATCATTGTCAGTGTGCGCATGTGCATGTTCAAACTCCGTCGTTCAGCAGGTTAAAGCAGTCAATTAGCAATGGTACCAATAAACAAAAATATTTGCATCAAGACCCGGTTAAGATTGAGTTAAGAACCGGCGGCCCGCGCCGCGCCGCCTCTGCCCTGGGAACGCCGAGCTCCAGCTCGGCTGCCAATGCACACGCCCTTACGCGCATACACAAATCAGACATATGGCCACGAAGAAAGCGGTGCGTCGGTAGTCAGTACGTCGGTGCATCGGTGCAGAAAGAGAGCTGGCTTGGCCAGTCCCGCCAACGGCGTGGATGGGAGCCGCCACCGTGCGGCGAATCTGCCCGCTGCGCCATGATTTGTTTTGTTGCGAAAGAAATCAACATTGAACATCGAACGGAAGACGGGAAACTACCGGAATGCGGATCCCGGCCATTTTATAAATTATCGCGCCGCGCGAGAATTTAGAAGACACGAAGAAAACGCAGCACAACACTTTGCCATTTTTGCTGCGTGAAGAGCGGAAGCAGCCTCCGCCTGGGAACGCCGATCTCCGGATCGGCCGAAAGCGCCGCCGCTGCTGCTGCTTAGTTTTAGGCTGCTTGGAGTCACGCCACCGGCGGGATTGAAAAGTTTTAGGTTTTAGGTGGCAGAGAGAATCAGGCGCGGCGCAGCGATGCGCTGCTGCTGCCCTGGGAACGCCGATCGCCGGATCGGCTGATCGCGCCGCACCATAATTTGTTTGCTGCAAAAGAAATTTACAAGGAGTAAAGGAGTAAAAGAGAAGCCGCAGTCAACAAGTTTCTGTTCTGCAACAAACAAACTGCTGTTTGCTCCTTGCCTCCTTTACTCCTTTACTCCTGTACTCCTTTACTCCTTGTAAT
>JAPLST010000022.1 GCA_026398485.1 bacterium | reverse complement strand
ACAGGCCCGGCGCGTGGTTGAAAACCGCATCAACGAACTGGGCTTGACCGAGCCCAGTATCCAGGTTATGCAAGACCCGCCGCGGGTCGTTGTGCAGTTGCCGGGTGAAAAGGATCCAGCGCGGGTGCTGCGCCTGTTGAAGCAGACTGCCAAACTCGAATTCCGGCTGACCGCGCCGGAGAAACGCACCACCGACTTGCTGACCCGCCTCGACCGCGTCCGCAAATTCAAGGACAAGCTGCTGGTCGAATCCGGTAGCACCGAGGAAGACGCGGCCTACACGACCTACAAAAACAGCGACGCCGACACCGAATTTTTCCGCAATCTGTTGAACGATCCGCAGATCAAGAGCCGCGTCCCGCCCGAGTATGAATTGATGCTGGGCCGGCCGGTGCCGGATTCGCAGCGCGGCGGCGTCTTTCGCGACTTTGCCCTGGTCAATCGGGATATCGCGATTGACGGCATGTCGCTCAAGGATGCGCGCGTCAGCTTGCGCAACGCCAGCACCCGCGAAGTGGCCCTGAGCCTGGACGGCAGCGGCACCGCCCGCTTGCGCAAAACCTCGCGCCTGACTTCCAACGCCTACAAGCAAAACAATGTCGTGACGCGCCTGGCGATCGTGCTCGATGACGTGATTTATTCGGCCCCCTTGCTGCTTGAATCCATTCCCAGCGGCAACGCCGTGATCCACGGCAGCTTCACTGATCGCGAGGCGGCCGACTTGGCGCTGGTGCTGCGCAGCGGCGCCTTGCCCGCCAAGCTGGACATTGTCCAGAACCAGATTGTCGGCGCCAGTCTGGGCGCCGACTCAATCCGCAAAGGCTTGATCTCCGGCTTGATCGGCATGCTGATTGTCATGGTCTTCATGGTCGTCTATTATTTGCTGGCCGGCTTGATCGCCAATCTGACGCTGGTGCTGAACATCCTTATTTTGCTGGCCGTGCTGGCCTTCTTCCGCGCCACGCTGACGCTGCCGGGCATCGCCGGCATCATCCTGGGCATCGGCATGGCGGTTGACTCGAACGTGCTGATCTTCGAGCGCATTCGCGAGGAACAGGCCGCCGGCAAGGACCTGCGGCGCGCCATCAAGGATGGCTTTGCCCGCGCTTGGATTACGATCTTCGACTCGAATTTGACGACGATTTTTTCGGCCGTAATCCTGTACTTCCTCGGCACCGGCCCGATTCGCGGCTTCGGCTTGACCTTGATCATCAGCTTGGTCGCCAACTTGCTGACGGCCGTCTTCGTCTGCCGCTATGTCTTCGAATTGCTGGCCACCCGCGAGTCGTTCACGCGCTTGCGCATGACCCAGTTCTTTGGCGCAACCCAGATCGACTTTTTGGGCAAACGCCATGTCTGCGCGGCCATCTCCATTGTGGTCATCGTCGCCGGCATGGTCATCCTGGGCATCCGCTGGGCCAACCAGGACAAAGCCATTGCGGAAGGCAAAACGCAATTGAGCACGTCCCTGCTGCAAACCCCGATTAAGGGCATCGAGTTGACCGGCGGTGACATGGTGCGGCTCGACTTCGCCGCGCCGGTGCCGGTCGGCACCATCCGCGATGCGCTGGCCAAAGTCGGCCTCGGTGACAGCACCATTCAAAGTGTCGGCGATGGCAAACAAGTGCTGATCCAAAGCTTGTTCAATACCAGCGGCAAAGTGATTGAAACCTTGCGTGCCACCTTCACCAAAGACCCGTTTGTCGTCGGCGAGCAGCAGCAGATCGGCCCGGCCATCGGCGAGGACTTGGTGCGCAAGGCATCCTATGCCATGATCCTCTCGCTGATTGTCATGGTGATCTATTTGTGGTACCGCTTCGAATGGGAGTATGGCCTCGGCGCGATGGTGGCTTTGGCCCACGATGTGCTGGTGACCCTGGCCTTTTTCGCGTTCAGCGGGCGGCAGGTGTCCATGGTGGTGATCGCGGCCCTGCTGACGATCATCGGCTATTCGGTCAACGACACCATCGTCATTTTCGACCGCGTCCGCGAAGATGTGCGCCTGAACAAGGGCATGTCCTTGAAAGACATCATGAATCTGGCGAACAACCAGTGCCTGGCCCGTACAATTTTGACATCGGGCACGGTCCTGTTTGGCGTCCTGGCGCAATACCTTTTTGGCGGCCCGGTGATCAACGACTTTGCCTATGCGCTGCTGGTCGGTTGCATCGCCGGCTCGTATTCGACCGTCTTTATTGCCGGCCCGGTGGTGCTGTTCTTTAACAAGTTGTTCAAGCGGCGCGCCTAAGCCGCCGTGCGGAGAATACAAGGATGACACGCTATCTGGTCACCGGCGGCGCCGGTTTTATTGGCGCGAATTTCGTGCGCTATGTGTTGCGCACCTACCCGGACTGCCACGTGGTCAATCTTGACAAGCTGACCTATTGCGGCAACCTCGACAACCTCAAGGACTTGGCCGGCGATCCGCGCTATCGCTTTGTGCAGGGCGATATCGCCGACCCGGTCGTCGTCGCCGGCATCTTTGACGCCGGCATTGATGGTCGACCGCTCGATCGGCAATCCGGCCGATTTCATCACGACCAACGTCTACGGCGCGTATGTCCTGCTCGAAGCCGCCAAAGCCAAGCCGGTCAAGAAATTTATCCAGATATCAACCGATGAAGTCTACGGCTCGATCGCGCCGGGCTGCTCCTCGGTCGAAACCGACGAGCTGCTGCCGCGCAATCCCTATTCCGCCAGCAAAGTCGGGGCCGATCGCTTGGCTTACAGTTATTTTGCCAGCTATGCCATGCCGGTCTGCATCACGCGCGCCTCGAACAATTACGGGCCGTATCAGTATCCCGAAAAACTGATTCCGTTGTTTGTCACCAATTTGCTCGACGACCAGCCCGTGCCGATCTATGGCGACGGCAAAAACATCCGCGATTGGCTGCATGTGGACGACCATTGCCGCGGTATTGATTGCGTCATCCAGCACGGCATCAATGGCGAGGTCTACAACATCGGTGGCGGCAACGAGCGCGAGAACCTGACGGTGGTCAACCTGATCATGGCCCAACTCAAGAAGCCGGAATCCCTGAAAAAATACGTCAAGGATCGCGTTGGTCACGACCGGCGCTATTCCTTGAGCAGCGCGAAAATCGCCCGCATCGGATGGCAGCCGCAGGTGGCGTTCGAGCACGGCATGCAATCGACGATCGACTGGTATGTCCAGAACCGCTGGTGGTGGGAAAAGCTGAAAGACGGCTCGTACAAAGAGTATTACCAGAAGCAGTACGGGCAGCGCTGAGTACGGCGCCTGGCCAGTGATCAGTAATCAGTGATCAGTGATCAGTGCTGAAAGAGCGCGGGCGTGGCCTCCGTGCCGCGATGCTGCTGTCCCTTTCCGAAAAATCCCTCCCCTGGCAAGCCGGGTACTCCCTTTATCCCGCCACGTGGCGGGAGGAGATTGGGGTTGAAGATTTTGCCGCCACTGCTCTTCCCTCCAATCCTCCAATCCTCCAATCCTCCATTCTTCCGCTCCCGCCGCTCTTCCTCCACCGAATACCGCTACACCGCCGCACCCTCAGAGTGGAAGCGACTGCCATGTCACGATTCTGTGCCATTCCCTGAAATTCCGATATAAGATAAGAAGGGGAGTCGCATTCCCTTGCGGCGATCCTGCCACGGGAGCCGCCGGCGTAGAGCGCGCAGACAGGTAGGGCGGTCAGGCCCTTGACCGCCGCGGTCGTCGTTGCGC
>JAPLST010000258.1:11165-16907 GCA_026398485.1 bacterium | reverse complement strand
GGCGACCAGAACGCGCCGCCCAATTGGATCATTGACTATGATAACGGCTACGGCGTTGGCGTGTTTCTGTGTGCGCCGTTCACGATCAACAACACCTTCGAGCTGGGCCTGACGCGCACCAACGGGCAGTACGCCGGTGTCTATGGCATTCAAATGCTGGGCGGCTTCCACGCCGCCGGCACGGCCGCGTTTGCCGGCGAGGTCAACCTGCGCCGCACCTACCAAGGGTATGTTGCCGGCAGTCAATTGCTGACCCAGTTTGCCACGACATCGGCCGCGGCCCGCACGGTCTTTTCGGGCTATGTCTATGACAACGGCGCTGGCTCGGCCGGGCCCAGCACGCTTGAGATCAACCGCTATCGCACGCCGCTGACTAACATTCTGGATTACAGCATCGGCCACGGCACCGTTGAGCTGGCCAAGGACACGGGCAATGACTATCGCGGCGGCACGATTGTCCACGGCGGCACGCTGGTGGTCAACAACTCGAGCGGCTCGGCGACCGGCACGGGCGACGTGTCCGTGCTGACGGGCGCGGCGCTGGCCGGCGCGGGCATCATTGCCGGCGGCGTGGCGATCGCCGACAATGCGACGCTCGCGCCGGGCAATTCGGCCGGCACGCTGACAGTCGGCAGCTTGGCGCTCAATCCCGCATCGGTTCTCAACTATCAGCTTGGCTCGCAAGCACCGGGTGACTATGACCAGGTGGTTGCCAACGGCGACTTGACGCTGGATGGCACAATCAACATTGCCGCACTGCCGGGCTTTGCCAATGGCAGCTACACGGCCATGACGTATGTCGGCACCTGCACCGACAACGGCCTGACGGTCGGCACGAAACCGCCGGCAACGATCATCAGCATCGTGCATGATCCTACCGCCAAGGCCGTGCTGATCAATGTCAGCGCGCCCGCGCCGCCGACGGCGCAGATCACCGAACCGGCCGGGCCGACCTCGATCTTGCTGGGCGCCAGCATTGCCTTTGCCGGCGTGGGCACGACCGGCAGCGCCGCCCTCACCGGCTACCGCTGGGAATTCGGCGACGGCGTCGTCACCAGCGGCGTGGCGCTGACCAGCGTCGTGCACACCTATGCGGCCACCAATGTCTACACGGCCAAATTCGTCGTGACCGACGCCAACGCCTATGAAGGCTATGACCAGCGCGTCATCACCGTCAATGCCCGCGTCACCGCCACCATCACCCAGCCGGCCGTCCCCTGGGCACACAAGAATGCCACGGTCCATTTCGTGGGCAGCGGCACGGCCCAGGGCAGTACCATCACCAACTATATCTGGGATTTGGGCGATGGCACCGTCCAGAGCGGCCCGGCGTTGACCAGCGTGGATCACAGCTATGCCGCCGCCGGCTTGGTGACGGCCGTGTTTAGTGTGGTCAATAGTCTGGGCGACATCGCCACCGCCAGCATGCAGCTCGACATTGTCGCGCCCATCTCGGTGTATGACGGCTTTGACTATGCACCGGCGGAGGACTTGGCGCAAGTCGCCAACGCAGGCGGCGGCTGGGGCTTTGCCGCCGGCGCGGCGTGGACCAATGGCAGCTACGGCCCGGGTTTGATTGCGGTGACCAATTATGGCCTCACCTACATTAATCCGGGCGACTTCGATTTGCTGACGACCGGGCTGTGCGTGGTCGTGTCCGCGCTGACCAATGCCGAAGTCACGCGCCCGTTGTTGACAGCGGTGCAAGCGCCGCGCACGGCCGGCGCACGCACCTTCTGGCTCAGCTTCCTGATCAATGACCTGAGCGGCGATCTGGCCACCAGCGGTGCGTGCTATACCGCGCTGGCCACGGGTGCCAATCCGAGCGATTACTCGCCGGTGGTCACGATTGGCAAGACGTTTGTCAATCGCCCGTATGTGTTCACCTCCAGCACCATGACGTTCGGCCCGAATCCCTATTTCACCGGGACGAATTATCTGCTGGTCGGCAAACTCACGCTGAGCATGACCGATACAATCCCGCGCCGGACATTCGGCCAGAGCGAATGGTGGGCCTATCAGTCCGGCCTGGACAGTTTGCCGATTGACGAGCCGACCAGCGGTTCGTTGCGCGAAGGCACCAATGGCTCGGGTGCAGTCGTGTTCCAGCACCTGGTCTTGTTGAACCCGCAGTTTGGCGGCGAATACTGCAAGGTGGCCATGGACGAACTGCGCCTCGGCGAGACGTGGCAGGAAGTAATCCCGCTGGTGCCAGAGCCGGCGCTGCTGTTGCCGCTGCTCTTGGTTTTAGGTTTTAGGCTGCTTGGAGTCCTGCCAGCGGCGGGATTGAAAGGTGTTAGGTGTTAGACACTTTGTACTTCTTCAATCGTTGCTCGTCAATCGCAGCGATTGGTCCCGCCGCGGGCGCATGCGCTTTATCTTACTAATGAGGGCGCTTTTCCAATTGTGGCCGCGGGCGTTGACCGCGGCTGCAGAAGCCGCCCTCACCGCGGGCGACTACAATGCAGATGTAGCCGCGGGCGTTGACCGCGGCTGCAGAAACCGCCCTCACCTGCCTGTGCCGTGCCCAGCACGGCAGACAGGCCGCGGGCGGCTACAAGGAGGCTTACCATTTGGCGACAGCAGCGCGGCGATTGTTGTTTCCCATACCATTGTTGGCCGCCAACAATGGTATGAGACATAAACTATGTTTTGCGAGACAAGCGTCAAGGTATGCCGCACGCAGCCGTGCTATGATAATGGTAAGATGATGGTATGACAATGATTATCACTTGGATTTTGGATTTTGGATTTCGGCTTTCAGCTTTCAGCTTTAAGGTGACCATGACCATGCGAGTGGCGACAGCGTGTACCGTAAGCGTCCTGATGGCAAGTGCCGTTGCGGCGCAGCGGCCGGGCTTGTCCTTCAATGGCGCAGCGCCGGGCGTGCCGCGGCAGTTCGGCATGGCGGCGTCCGCGGCCGCGCTGGCAACGCCGGCCGCGCTCGCCGTGACCGGTTGCGCCGTGCGGCTGCAGGCAGCGACGATTGCCATGCCGGCGGGCGGCATTGGCGCCGGGCTGCGCGCACTGCAGGCGGCCCGCCAGCAGTTGAGTGCGCGGCGCATGCTGCCGGTCTTGGTCCAATTCACCGCGCCGCTCACGGACGCGGACAAAGCCGCGCTGCGCAAGGCCGGCTGCGTCATCCACGGCTATGTGCCGGACAATGCCTTGCTGGTCGAGGCGCCGGCCGATGCCACCGATCTGCTGGCGGCCGCGCCCGCCCTACAGTGGCTGGGCGAATACAAGCCCGCGTACAAAGTCAGCCCGCGCTTGCGCGCCGCGCTGGACGAACGCTTCCGCACGTCGCGGCCCGCCCCGGCAGGCGCCCGCGCCATTCCGCGCGGCATGCCACAAGCACCCGTGCTGGTGCAGGGCTTGCGCGCCACTGCCACCCAGGAACCGGTCAGGATTACCCTGCAATTATTCAGCGCCGCCGATCTGCCCGAGACCCTGGCAGGCGTGGCGCAGTTGGGCGCGCGCATCACGGGCGTGCTCGATGGCGGTGCCTGGGCGCGCATCACGGCGGAACTCACCCGCGATAGCACCCCGGCCCTCGCCGCGCTGGCAGCCGTGCAATGGATCGAAGCGTATGCGCCGCCGGTGGCCTGCAACAATGTCGCCGTCCAGCCGCACTTGATGAATGTGACCCCGGTCTGGAACACCAACGGGCTGGGCCTGACCGGACGCGGCCAGATCATCGGCCATGCCGACACCGGGCTCGACACCGGCAATCTTGGCACGCTGCATCCCGACTTCACCAACCGCGTGACCGCCTTTGCCTGGGGCAATCGCGCCAGTTGGAGCGACCCGAACGGCCACGGCACGCACACGGCCGGCTCGATCCTCGGCAACGGCACGGCGCTCAGCAACGGGCTCTTCAAAGGCGTGGCCTACGAGGCCCGGCTGGTGCACCAGTCGGTGGGTGACAGCAGTGGCGCCTTGGTGGGTCTCACCAATCTCAATGCGCTGTTCACCCAAGCCCGCAATGCCGGCGCGCGCATTCATTCCGACAGTTGGGAGTCGCCGACCTTCGGCGCCTACACCACGCTGGCCGCCGATGCCGACACCTTTGCCTGGAACAACCAGGACATGCTGCTGATCTTTGGCTCCGGCAATGACACGTTTGATCTGAACTACGACGGTGTCTGCGACCTGGGCAACGTCGGTGCGCCCGCCGTGGGCAAGAATGTGCTGACCGTCGGCGCGAGCGAGAGCGACCGGCCAGCCGGCTCCGGCGGCTACTCTGCGGACGCCTACGGCGCCGACTGGCGCGCGGTCTACTACGCCGTGAATCCCCTGCATGACGACCTCTTCTCGACCAGTTTCGATGGCGTGCATCAAGGCATGGCGGCGTTCTCCAACCGCGGGCCGGCCGAAGACGGGCGGCTCAAGCCGGATGTGATTGCGCCCGGCACCGACATTGTTTCGTGCCGCTCACACGTGCCGGGTGCCAGCACGTTTTGGGGCGTGTACAACAACAACTATGTCTTCTGCGGCGGCACCAGCATGGCCACGCCACTGACCGCCGGCGCCGTCGCCCTGCTGCGCCAATACCTGATCGAGCGCCAGGTGCCGGCCGTCACCAATCCCAGCGCCGCACTGCTCAAAGCCACGATCATCAATGGCGCGCGTTCGCTGACGCCCGGCCAATACGGCTATGACCAATATCGCGAGATCCCCGCCGGCCCGCGCCCCAACATGGTCGAGGGCTGGGGCCAGGTGGATCTGGCGAACAGCCTCACCAACCTGGTGGTCTATGACGGCATCACACTGACCACCGGCGCCGGCACGTCGTTCCCGATCGTGGTCAGCGCCACGAACCGGGTGTGCATCACCGCCGTGTGGATGGATTATCCGGGCACCGTCGGCGCGGCCAAGCAGTTGGTCAACGACCTCGACCTGCTGGTCATCACGCCGGCCGGCCAGACCAATTTCCCGAATGGATTGACCCAGCCCGACCGGCTGAACAATGTCGAGGGCATTGACCTTGCCAGCGCGGCGCCGGGCGTCTACACCATTGTGCTCAAGGGCCACAACGTGCCGCAGGGCCCGCAGCCGTGTGCGCTGGTGGTGCGCGGCGCGGCCGTGCAGCCGGCCGTACTGGCGGTGGAGTCGGTCACCTGCACGCCCGATGTCGTGCGGCCAAACGTCGCGCCGCTGATCAACGGTTTTGTGACGAGCAACGCCAGCGGACTGGCGTCCGTGACCTTGAATTACCGCAGCAATGGCGGTGACTGGCTGCCCATGCCGATGGCGTTGCGCCGCGGCATTGACGCGGGCGGGGCCTACACCGCCGCGCTACCGGCGCAGGTCGAGGGCACGCTGGTCGAGTTCAATGTCGAGGCGCTTGCCAATGACAGCGCCAGCGCGCTCAGCCTGCGCCAGAACTACACCGTGAAGCACTACGTCGTCTATGTCTGGAGTGGCGGCTCGGCCACGCCACCGTATGACACATGGTCGAACGGCTTCCCGACCATTCAAGCCGCGGTCGACTCGCCGGCGGTCAGCAACGGCTGGCAGGTCCTGGTCACCAACGGCACGTACGCCGGCACGGTGAATGTGACCAATGGCAGCACCATCTACCGCCAGGAGATCATCGTCATCAAGCAGCTTGAGATCCTCGCGCCGAACGGCCCGGCGGTCACGTTCCTCGACAATGCTTACTACAATCGCTGCATCACGCTGGTGGATGGCGTGCTGGATGGCTTCACCATCCAGCGCGGCTGGGGCTGGGACACGGCC
>JAPLST010000258.1:9778-11104 GCA_026398485.1 bacterium | reverse complement strand
TCTATGGCGGTGGCGTGTACCTGATCAACGGGGTGGTGCGCAACTGCCGCATCACGAGCTGCATCGCGCAAGCCCAAGGCGCGTATGGCGGCGGCATTGCCATTGACGGCCGCGGCATGCTGGAAAGTTCCCGCATTGAAACGGCGTATGCCAGCGGCGACTGGGTCGCCTATGGCGGCGGCGCGTTCCTTGGCGCGCTGGCCGTGCTGCGCAACTGCGCGCTGGCCGATTGCGGCGCGGACAGCGGCTTTGACAACGCCGCGGGCGGCGGCGCCTATCTCTGGAACGGCGGCGCCCTGTCCAATGTGACGATCGGCGCCTGCAGCGCCAACGGCACCGGCGGGGGCGGGATCGGTATCAATACCAGCGGCACGGTTCACAACAGCATCATCTATAACAACGCCAACGGCAACTACGCGCATGTCGTCAACGGCACGCCCAGCTTCCGCTATGATTATACCTGCACGACGCCCTTGCCCGGCGGCACGGGCGTGACGGGCGGCAACAATATCAGCACCGATCCGTTATTCGTCAATGCCAGCGGCTACGACGTGCGCCTCATGGCCGCGTCGCCCTGCCGCGACACCGGCCAGTTTGTGCCCACCATGTCCAATGAGCTGGATGCGGCGCAGCATGCGCGTGTCGTCGGCGTCGGCGTCGACCGCGGCGGCTATGAGTTCGGGCCGTTCATGCTCAGCTTTACCGCCACGCCGCGTCAGGGCTACGCGCCCCTGCCGGTGTTCTTCACCAGCTACGCCAGCGGCCTGAATACCAACGGCATCATCTATTGCTGGGATTTTGACGCCAATGGCAGCAATGATCTGATCGCCACGTCCGCCGCGCGCCCGACCAATGTCTATGCGGAAGGCGAGTTCAGTATCGCGTTGCTGGCCAGTAACGCAGCCGGCGAACGGGCCACCTGGTCGCGCGATTACTATGTCTATGTGTTTGAAACCAACATTCACTATGTGGCCATGGATGGCGGGCACCAGTGGCCCTACACCTCATGGGCGAAGGCCGCCACGAATCCGGCCGTCGCCGTCGACGCCTGTGTCGCGGGGCACGCGGTGGTGATCTCCAACGGGCACTACCGGCTGAGCAGCCCGCTCTATGTCAGCGGCGCCTACAGCGTGCGCAGCGCCAACGGCCGGCCCACGGTTATCCTGGACGGCGGCCGGCAGATGCCCGCCCTGGTGATCTACAATGGCGGCGTGGTGGACGGCGTCACCGTGACCAACGGCTACAACGGCTATGGTGGTGGCGTCCAGCTCGGCGCGGGCACGCTGCGCAACAGTCTGGTGACCGATTGCGCGGCCAATTACGAAG
>JAPLST010000258.1:2278-9735 GCA_026398485.1 bacterium | reverse complement strand
GGCGGCGCCGGCGGCCTGGTGCAGGACTGCCTCATCACCAAGAACACCTCCGGCATCTATGGCGGCGGCATTGACATTGAGAAGCCGGGCACGATCGAGCGCTGCCGCATCACCGACAACAGCGCCGCGGGCGGCGGCGGCATCGGCAGTTTGAACGGCAGCAGCGGCACCATTCGCAACTGCTTGATGGCCCACAATGCCGCCGGCGACGGCGGCGGCCTCTATCTGGGCGGCACCTACACGGTCGAGAACAACACGATCGTCGACAATAGTGCCGGTGACCAGGGTGGCGGCGCCTATAACTACTCCGGCAGCAGCGTCCTGCGCAACAATATCATTTATCACAACAGCGCGGCGCGCGGCATAAATGTGCAAGGCGCATTTGTGCAGTCGTCATCCTGCATCTGGCCGTTGTCAGCCGGCGCGGGCAATATCAGCAATGCGCCGGCCTTCATCGACCGCGCCACGCGCGATTATCATTTGAGCACGGCGTCGGACTGCGTCAATGCCGGCGCCAACCAGGGCTGGATGAGCGGCGGCAGCGATCTCGAAGGCAGCGCGCGTATCGCCAACGGCCTGGTTGACATCGGCGCCTACGAACTGAGCACCAACATCCCACTGCTGCGTGTCAGCAGCACGCTGGTGGACTTTGGCCAGATATTTGTCAACGCCATGAAGCAACTGCCGCTGGTGGTGCGCAATGCCGGCGGCAGCGTCCTGACCGGCAGCGCCGGCGCGGTCGCCTATCCGTTCGCGTTGATGAGCCCGCCCAGTTTTGTGCTGGGCGTGAACGCCACCAACACGATCATTGTCAAATTCGAGCCGGAAGATGAAGGCGTGTTCACGGCTGCGCTGCCCCTCAGCGGCGGCGGCGACGCGACCGTGACGCTGCGCGGCGCGACCATTCCCGAGCCGGCACTGCTGCTGCTGCCGCTGTTGCTGCTGGGTTCAGGGTTCAGGGTTCAGGAAAAACGATGAACGATGAACGATGAACGATGAACGATGAACGACGAACGATGAACGATGAACGATGAACGATGAACGATGAACGATGAACGATGAACGATGAACGATGAACGATGAACGATGAACGATGAACGTTCACTCATCATTAATAGCTATCCGGAGTTATTGCAATGAAGACCAGATCGTACTTGTTACTGTGTGCCGCCATCTGCGCGGCTGGCATTGTGGCAGCGGCACCGCCGGGGTCAATTGTCGCCTGGGGCGGCGCGTTGGACCCGGGCAACTCGCCGCTGCCGGCCATCACCAATCCCCCGCCGGGTGCCGATTTCGTGCAGATCAGTGGTGGCCAGGAGCAGCATGCCTTTGCGCTGCGCACCAACGGCACGATTGTCGGCTGGGGCTGGGTCACGTCCGCCATCAGTGACGCCCCGGCGTACAGCGACTGGGTGCTGGTCAAGTGCGGCAATCAATGCACGATGGGGCTGCGCGCCAATGGCCAACTGCTGGGCTGGGGCTATAACAGCAGCAACCAGCGCACGCCGCCGCCGGGCACCTACAAGACCTTCGCACTCGGCTACGGTGACGGCGCCGGCCTGTTGACCGACGGCACGATCAAGACCTGGGGCTATGATTTCAATGGCAGCGTCAACAGCCCGCCGTCGGGCAACACCTTCATTGCCCTGGCCGCCGGCAACAAGCATTTTCTGGCCTTGCGCAACAACGGCACTCTGGTTGCCTGGGGCTCCGATGACTACAACCAAGTCAGCGGCGCGCCGACCACCAATGACATCGTGGCGGTCTGGTCCGCGCCCTTTGCATCCTACGCCTTGCGTGAAAACGGCCAGGTGGTTGCCTGGGGTGACAATGGCGAAGGGCAAACCGAGGTGCCGGCCGGCGAGTACGTGGATATTACCGGCGGCTTGTATCATGGCCAGGGCATTCGCGCCGATGGCCGCGTGATTGCCTGGGGCTGCAAGGGCTACGCCTATCCGTATCTGCCGTTCAATCAAGGCCAATTGTTCGCGCCGACCGGCACGATCTACTGCAAAGTTGCGGCGACGTCGGCGACCTGCTTCGCGCTGAAGTGCCCGCCGTATCCGCTGGGCCGCGTGCGCAAGATGCAGCGCCTCAGCGGCATTGGCTTTGCCGCCAATCCGTATGCGTTCGGCGCCGTGAATTTGGGCAACAGCGTCACCGGCCCGCGCGTGAGTGGTAGTGCGGAAATGACGACAGCGGGGCTGGCGTCGAATGTCGCGGCCGGCGGTATGTGCGATTTTTCACTGGTCTATAACGCCGGCACGACCGGCAGCAAGACGGCGCTGTTCACCCTGGATGACGGCGCCGGCGGGATGGAGCCGCTGTCGTTTTACGTCAGCGGGATTGGCTTGCCCGCGCCGGTCGCCGCGGTGGCGGTGGTCAGCGGATTGACGGGCAACGGCACCGCCGACACGCCCTTTGACTTCGGGGCGATTGAGGTGGACACGGTCGTCACCGGCGCGCTGCGCTTGAGCATGAGCGGCGCGACGGCCAGCAACCTGTATCTGCTGCGCACCAGTGGCCCGGCCAACTTCCGCGGCTCGGGCTTGACACCGGTGCTGGATGCCGGTGCCTATGACGATTTCCGCGTGGTCTACCTTGCGCCCAGCGATGCCGGCGACGCGCACAATGCCGTTTTTGAGCTTGGGGCCGATGCGCCGATGCTGCCGCTGAACCTGCAGGTGCGCGCCACGCCGGTGCTGCTGCTGCCGCTTCTGCTGGTTTTAGGTTTAAGGTTGCAAGGTTGAAAAGTTTTACGTTTCAGCAATTACTGGCGCACCGGCGCACCAACTACCGACGTACCTTGCAGGTCTCAGGGCTGCTTGGAGCTGGCTCGGATAGAGTAGTGTCTCTAACATTTCTTTACATTTGACCACTACGGCAACATCGCAAAAAATCCCCCAACCCCCTTTTCCAAAGGGGGACAGCAGCGACCCCCAACCCTCCCGCCATGTGGCGGGACGGCGTAATCGCCGCCAGGGGGATGGAGCGCTTGCGCAGGCGCTGCATGGTCTCCATGATCGGGTGGCTGGCTTTGCAGCTGCTTGGAGTCCCGCCAGCGGCGAGGATCCCGCAAGCGGCGGGAGAGACGTAAGAGGGATTTAGGTATGACGAAGGCAACCTTTTCAGTGAACACCTGCTTCACACCCGGCGCGCGCTGGTACGATACCGCCGGCCAGCCCATCCAAGCTCATGGCGGCGCGCTGCTCCGCCACGACGGCGCGTGGTATTGGTATGGCGAGGACAAGACCGCCCATGTCAACGCCCGTGTCACCACGGTCACCGGCGTTTCTTGCTACCGCTCCACCGACCTGCTCAACTGGGACAACCTCGGCCTGTGCTTGACCGCTGACGCGGACCCGGCTTCGCCGCTCCACCGCACGAAAATCGTCGAGCGTCCCAAGGTGCTCTACAACGCCGCCACCGGGAAATTCGTCATGTGGATGCACCTCGACGAGCCCGGCTACACCTTTTCCCGCGCCGGCATCGCCGTGGCCGACTGCCCCGCGGGGCCGTTCACACTCGTGCGCGTGCAACGTTCGATCAGCCACGACTACGGCTATCCTGACCACGATCCGCGCAACCAGCGCGAACAGGGCAACGCGTTCCTCGACATGAACCTCTTCCTCGACGACGACGGCCAGTGGCGACGCTCTACGTCGCAAGGTTGACCCCCGACTTCACCGACGTCGTGCGCCCCGCGCAGCTGGGCGTCACCTGGAACCGGGTGCTCGTCAACCGCCTACGCGAGGCCCCGGCGCCGTTCAAGCACGCCGGCCGGTATTTCATGTTCACTTCGGGCTGCACGGGCTGGCATCCCAATCACTCGCTGCTCGCGCGTGCGCCGCATCCACTCGGCCCGTGGGAAATCCTCGGTGATCCGTTCACCGGCCCGGGCGCCGCCACGTCGCACCGTTCACAGCCGACCGCGGTCTTCGCCATGCCCGGCGCGCCCGCCGGCGCATTTGTCTTCATGGCTGATCGTTGGTATCCGCAGGAGCTGCGCGATACCCGCCACATCTGGCTGCCCTTCGTGCTGCGCAACGGCACGACCACACTCGATTTCCGCCGCCAGTGGGACGCCGCAATTTTCACGCCCAAGCCCGTGCCCGCCGCGCCCGTGTTGCGCGGCGTGGTGCACGACACAACCTCCGTGTTCAGTCCGACTGCTGTGCGCTTGGAGTGGGATGCCGTCTCCGGCGCGGACGGCTATCGCGTCTATGCCGACGGCGTGCCGGCTGGTTTTACCGACGAAACGTTGCTCGAGCTGCCGCTCCCGCTGCCCGGCGTGCCGCAGCGGTACACCGTCCGCGCCGAAGCCCTCGCCGCCGGCCAGTCGGCCGACTCCAACGTCGCGTCCCTCTGCGTTGGCCAGCCGCAGCGCTGCCACTTGAGCGACCACGCACCCGTGCGCGCCTTCACCGGCTTTGGCGAAATCGTGCGGGATCGCGCGTGGGATGGCGAAGCCCTGCGCCTTGGCCGGCAAGACTATGCGAAAGGACTGCTCGCCCACATCGACAGTGATATCCTCTATCTGCCCGGTGGCGTCTACGAATATTTTTCCGCCACGATCGGCCTGCATGTCCACCGGCCCGGCGGTCGGGCCTATTTCGCGGTCGAGGCCGACGGGCGGGAAATTTACCGCTCGAACTTGCTCTGTGCCGGCGACGCGCCGGTCGCCATTGATCTGCCCATCGCGGGTGTGCGGCGCCTGCGCCTGCGCGCATGGAACCCCGCCACCATCGGCAACGGCCACGCCGTCTGGGCCGACGCCGTCATAACACCCGCGTGAATCCTGCTCTTACCCACTCACTCGCCGCCGCACGCACACCAGTCTGTCGTGCTGTTGTTGCCGCCGGAATGTGGCCATCCCGCCGCGGGCACATGCGCGTCAACTTACCAATGAATACGCTTACTTGGTGTCATGCCCATGGTAGCCGCGGGCGCTGACCGCGGCTGCAGAAACCGCCCTCAGCGCGGGCGGCTACAAGGACGCTGCACCGTAGCAAACGCTCTCATTGCCAATGATCTGCACGGTCAGACGGCCCGCGAGGCCCGGGCGCGATACGCGCGCGGCGTCACGCCCATGACGTGCTTGAACTGGCGCGTATAATAATTGCTGTCGTCAAAGCCGGACTGGAAGGCGACGTCGGTAATGCTCAAATTCTCGGTGTGCAGCAAGTCGGTCGACTTGAGCACACGCCGGCGGATGAGATACTCGATCGGCGCATGCCCCGTGATTTTGCGGAACTGGCGGCTCAAGGTGCTGGAGGACAGCGCACATACGTGCGCCAGCTTGGCCAGCGAAATGGCCTCGTGCGCATGTTGTTCAATGTAGCCGATGGCCGGTGCGATGGCATCAAACGAGTGCATGCTCTGCTGTGTGTGCGGATCGCACTGCCGGCAGAGGAACGTCAGCAACTGCAAAAACAGGCCAAGGCACACGTGCTGGTAGCCAGGCAAGCGGGTCAGCATTTCGCGGTGGAGCTCGGTATGCAAGGTCTGCGCATGGGCCAGTTGCTGCACGTCCAGATGGATGCGCGCGCTGAAACCGCGCGGCTTGGCGTGCGGCGGCAACGGATCAAACAGCATGCGGTACCCGGGCAGTTGCCGCAGATCCTCGAGCCGCGGAACGAGCTTCTCCGGCAGGAATTGCAGAAAGCACGTCTCGAAATTCCGCATCGTGCGCACATTGTGAATTTCGCCCGGATGCAACACGTACACATCACCCGGAGCCAGTTGGCAGGCCACGCCATTGACCATTTCGGTGGCGGTGCCCGTCATAACGAACTCGAGTTCGGTGAAGCCGTGCCCATGCAACGGGTAGCGCCCGCTGATGGTCTTGGTCCGTTCCACGCGCAGCGGGAAATCAGCCTGTGCAAAGACATCTTTCGGAGTGAATGTTTTCATAAAAGCATGCCTAGTATAGCACAATCTTTGCAACCCGGCAACCGTCCCCGAACATTGAACATTGAACGGGCGGCAGATGAAGTTGAGCCGCTGGGCTGGCTACGGAGCAGGCAATGAACAGCGATTCGAAACTGCAAACTGCAAACCGAAAACTGAAAACCGTAAACTGCCGGCAATGACATTATCGTGCTATTACATGCGAAATTTGTTATGGTTTTTGACGCGCCGCTGTGCTAAACTGCTGCAACTGGCTCGCCGCCTGCGCCGCGCGCCCATACTCGACAACATCACAACCGTAACACCACCAGGAGCCACCGCATGAAGACGCTCGCAACACTGATTGTCACCATTTCCCTGATTATTGCGGCATTACCGCTGCTGGCGGCCGACCGCACCTGGATCGGCACCACCGACGGCAACTGGGCCACGCCCGGCAATTGGGACGGCGGCGTGACCATTCCCGCCGACGGCGATAACATCAGCTTTCCTGATGTCGCCAACCAGACCATTACACTTGGCGCCGACCGCATCATCGGCACCCTGACCATCAACGCGCCGGATGCCTATGTCATTAATACTGGCAATCGCATCACCTTGGGCGGCGCGCTCACGCAAAGCGGTGCCGGCACGGTGACGCTGAACAACACCCTGACCTTGGTCGCCAGCCAAAGCCTCGCAGGCACGGGCGCCGGCGAAGTCACCTTGGCCGGCGCACTGACTGGCTCGACCACGATCAACGTCAGCGGCGCCAATTGGACGCTGAACGCGGACAACAGCGCGACACTGACCAGCGGCACCAAATGGAATGTGACCGGCGGCCGGCTGAGCTTGTGGTCAGCGACTACGTCACGCTCAACGGCGGCACATTCAGGCCCACCGCTGCCATCGGCAGCATGGGCAATCGCGCGATGACCATCGGCACGACGGGCGGCACGATTGACTGCAACAACGTGGCCAACATCGACTGCATTACTTTCAACACGGCCAACACGTTTCTCGGCAGCGGCAAGGTCATCCTCCAAAACGCCAACTCAGCGGGAAACACACGCGGGCTGACCTTCACCGCCAAACAAGACAGTTTTAACGGCACGATCCAGATGGGCAACGGCGCGATCAGCCGCGCCCCGGTTATGTATTTCCAAGGTGGCGGCAACTACACCTTCAGCGGCAACATTGAGTTCAACGACACCCTCAACTCAGGGCCATCCAGTTTACAGGAACGGAGCGGTACGAGCGTGGTCACCCTGAACAGCAACATCTTGTTTGTCGGCACCATCTTCGAGTCGCCGAATTTCATTATGTCCCGTTATAGAGGCGGGCGGCTTGACCTTGGCAGCGGCATGACCGTTTCGGCCGCCGCGGGCATCACCGGCTGGCTGGGCATCAAGGCGGGCGGTGACCAGAGTGTGAGTAACCAAGTCAACGTCAACGCCACCATTACCGCCGGCAGCGGCAATATGAGCTTGGCCTTTGGCGATGGCGGCTGCAACTGGGAAAGCTACAAGGTCACCGGCAACAATACCTACGCCGGCGGTGGCACGGTG
>JAPLST010000258.1:0-2213 GCA_026398485.1 bacterium | reverse complement strand
GTGGCACGGTGGCCGGCACTGGCCCCGGCGGCAGATACGGCAACCAGATTGGCTCGCAAATCCAGCAGGGCACGGTGTATCTCGGCCACAACAATGCCTTTGGCCAAAACGTCGGCGGCAATCCCATCAGCATCTTCCGCTCGACCGGCGGCCAAGGTTCCTTCTATGCCGGGATGCTGGCGGATACGCTGACGGATTTCACGCTGGGCAACCAGCAGCCCATTACCAACCGGCCGCTTAATAGCACCATCTGCGCCTTCACCATCGGTGGCAATCAGGCGGTCAACACCCTCTACAACAACGCCATCGTGGTCAACAACCCCGGCGGCGGCGGTCCGGCGGATCAATCCGCCGGTTTTGCGCTGCTGCTGGCGCAGGTAGCCAGCGGCAAGACCACGTTCGCCGGTAGCATGACCGCCAACGGCTGGGCGACGGCGCAAATGAAAGCGCCGGTATTCGAAAAGACCGGCGCCGGCACGGTCGTGCTGCAAAGTGCCAGCAGCAGCTTGAAAGCGACCCCGGTCGTGCGCGCCGGCACGCTGCAGGCCGAGGCCAATGCGCCGGCGACCGGTGACACGGGCGTGCTGGGCGACCCGACCATCACCGACTTCGGCGTGCAAAATGCCGTTCAGCTCGGCGGCAGTCGCCCGGCTTCGCAGGTGAGTGGCGGCAATGTCCGCATCGCCACTGTCGGCGGCATCGGCGGCACCTACAGTGCCACCGGCGGCGCCAACGGCAATGGTCAGCTAACCGGTGTGTCTAATGGCGGTGCGGCGCTGGACAGCACGCCGCTGGTGGTCGGCAACCGCGTGCTGCTGATTCTGGAAGGCAACAGTCAGAACAATTCCGTGGCGCCGGTCAATGGCATCTACAAGGTAAGCGCCATTCCCAGCACGGTGACTTTGGATCGCGAGGCCGACGCCGTTGTGCCGGGCAGTTATGTCACTGTGGACACCATCGCGACGAAGATCAACAGCGGCAAGCGCTTCTATCTGGCGAATCAGAACACGACCTTCAACAACGGCGGCGCCAGTGGCACCGTGCAAGTCTGGCTCGAAGACGAGGGCACCAGCGGCTCGCTCAATCCCACGCTGCTGGCCAAAGCCGGCGTGACGATCGGCCGCGATGTCGTCGTCAACAGCAGTCCGTACATCAACACGGCGACGCTGGGCGGCACGGGCAGCGGCACATCCACTTATGCCGGCACGGTCTGTCTCAAGCGTGACCTGGCGTTGAGTGCGGTCAGCGGCAATGTGACGGTGTTCAACGGGCCGATCACCGGCGCGTATGCTGTCACGGTTAGCGGCGCCGGAAAAGTGGTGCTGAACAACGGTGGCAACGCGTTCAGCGGCGCGGCCACGATCAATGGCGTGCTGGGCGGCACCGGCACCTTCGCCAATGCGGCGTTCACGGTCGTGGGCACGCTCGCGCCGGGCAACAGTGTCGGCACCTTGACGGTCAGTTCGCTGACGATGAATGACGGCAGCAGCTATGAATGGGAAAAGGACAGCGGCATTGATGTGGCGGACAAGACCGTGGTGAATGGCAACCTGGACATTGCCGGCGCGGTCACAGTCAAAGTCTTGCCGCTGGCGGGTGCGACACCGGACGGGCCGACGGTGACCAACACGGTCTATCAAGTGGGCGGCATCCTATCGGGCTTCGCAAATCTGTCGCTGGATTTGACCCAGACGCCGGCATGGCAAGGGCAATTGGTGCAGATGGCGGACGGCAAGAGCGTCGGCGTGGTCTTGGCGCCCGAACCGGCAGTGCTGGGCTTGGCGCTGCTGGGCCTGCTTGCTTTGAGAAAAAGCTGAAAGTAGAAAGCTGAAAGCTGAAATTGGGAAGCGGAACTGAGTTCTCTGTTTGCTTCCGTTAGCATCCGTGGCATCCGTGGTCAACTTCCATGGTTGTGCTGCCCGGCCTGCTGGCGTTGCGCAAACGGTAAATGGTTTTGCAGTGCAGTGGTGGTGGTAACGGGCGGCCGACAGCGGCCGCCCCTCTATTTTCCATCACGGCAACCAAGCCACTAGTGTAGTGCGTCACTGAAAATCCGATATAGGGGAAATGCGAACCTGCACGTAGCCAAATCCGTTGTGGGTCCTGCGCGTGATCGTGGCCGGCGGGTGAGGTAGGGCTGTCAGGCACTGACCGCCGTTGCTGCATGCGCGCGCACGCCGGTGATACAATGGCGCAACGACGACCGCGGCGGT
>JAPLST010000288.1:3323-4090 GCA_026398485.1 bacterium | reverse complement strand
TGCCTGTTCATGTCCGGCTACACGGCCAGTGTGATCAGCCACCAAGGCGTGCTGGATCCGGGCTTTCACTTCATCGCCAAGCCCTTCTCGCGCGACGAGTTGGCGCGCAAGGTGCGCGAGGCGCTGGAGCAAGCCTGATGAATATCGAATATCCAACAAGGAATGTCCAATGATGAAGTTATGCGCAGATATTTCGCACTTGGATATTGGATATTCATCAGTGGTTCAGGGTTCAGCAGTTGAAATTTGAGATTTGAAATTTGAAATTTGAGATTTGAGATTTGAGATTTGAAATTTGAAATTTGAGATTTGAAATTTGAGATTTGAAATTTGAAATTTGAGATTTGAAATTTGAAATTTGAGATTTGAAATTGAACGATGAACGATGAACGATGCAATGAATGAAACAAGAACAGCAGCGCCTTGGTTGGCGAAGAAACGTTGGATGCTGGTTGTGCTGGCGGCCCTCCTTGCCGTCGCGGCGCTGAGCACATGGGGGCTGGCGCGCTGGGCTGATCACGAACTGCGCGCGACGCTGCTGCTCGAAACGCGCCTCGTGGCGCAGGCCTTGAATCTGGCGCACATCGCGGCGCTCACCGGCACGGCCGGCGACATGGCTGCGCCGGACTATCAGCGGCTCAAAGACCAGTTCGCCGCCATCCGGGCGGCAAATGCGCAATGCCGGTTTGTCTATCTCCTGGGCCGCACGACGAACGGCACAACCTTCATCTTCTTGGACAGCGAGCCGGTGGGCTCGGTGGATTACT
>JAPLST010000288.1:0-3266 GCA_026398485.1 bacterium | reverse complement strand
TATCGCCGCGTGTTCACCACCAAAACCGCCGCCGTCACCGGCCCAATCACCGACCGCTGGGGCGTGTGGGTCTCGGCTTTGGTGCCGCTGACCGATCCGCAAACGGGTGCCATGCTCGCCGTGCTGGGCATGGACATCGACGCCCGCGTCTGGAACTGGGATGTGGCGGCCAAGGCGGCCCTGCCGGCGGGCTTGATCCTCGTGTTGCTCATCGGCGCCGCCACCCTGCTGGCCTCAGCCAGCCGCAGCAGCGCCACGCCCAAACCAATCCTGCGGCGCCTGCTGCCGCCCCTGACGGTGATGGTGATCCTGCTGCTGGCTGGCGCGGGGGTGCTCTTGTGGCAGCAGCATCAGCAACAGCTGGCGGTGGAGATCGCGGCTGATATTGCCGATGCGGCTGGTGATCTGCGCGCGACCTTGGGCCAGCAAGCCGCCGTCCTGACCCTCTTAGTCCAGCCCATCGCCGCCGCCACCACGGTGCAAAAGGCCCTGCGCGCGGGCGATGCCGGCCGTCTCCTCGCCGATTGGCAACCGGTGTTCGAGACGTTGCGCCGGAAAAACCACATCACCCATTTCTACTTTATTGCCACCAACCGCATCTGCCTCCTGCGCGTCCACAGGCCGGAAAACCGCGGCGACCTGATCAATCGTTTCACCGCCCGCGAAGCCGAGCGCACCGCCCAGACTGCCTCCGGCACGGAACTGGGGGCGCAGGGCACCTTCACCCTGCGGATGGTGCAGCCGGTGTTTGATGGTGACACGCTGGTCGGCTATGTCGAGCTGGGCAAGGAGATCGGCGACGCGCTGAACACCCTGCACACCCGCTCTGGCAATCAACTGGCCGTGATCATCCGCAAGGAGTATCTGAACCGGCGCGCGTGGGAAGCGGGCATGCGCCTGCTCGGCCGGGAGGCCGACTGGAACCAGCTGCCGAGCAACGTGGTGATCTACGACTCCCAGGGCCGCCTGCCGGATGCCTTCACGGCTTGGGCCGACGACGCCCACGGCCATCACGAAACGGATCGGGAGATCGCCGGCATTGGCAAGGCGTGGCGTGTATCTGCAACGCCGTTGCAGGACGCGGCCGGCATCGAGGTCGGCGACCTGCTGGTCATGCGCGACGTGTCCGCCGCAAAGGCGGCCTTTGTGCGCCTGGTGACCTTGGGCAGCATCACCGGCGGCGTGCTGCTGGCGCTCCTGCTGGGCTTCATCTATCTCTTGCTGCGCCGCACCGACGCGGGCATCCACGCGCAGCAGGCGGCCTTGCGCGAAAGCGAGCAATCCTACCGCAATCAATTCGCCAACAATTCAATGATGATGCTGCTGCTGGATCCCGGTGATGGCGCGATTATTGACGCCAATGCCGCCGCGCTGCGGTTCTACGGCTATGCGCGCGAGCGCTTGCTGGCCATGCGCATCACCGACATCAACACCCTGCCCGCCGCCGAAGTCCGGCAGGCCATGGCATCCGTCCTGCCGGACCAGGGCAAGCGCTTTCAGTTTCAACACCGCCTGGCGGATGGTTCGGTGCGCGAGGTGGAGACCTCGGCCAGCCGGATCCAATTCGGCGCGCGCGTCGTGCTGCACACCATTATGCAGGACATCACCGAACGCACGCGGGCCGCGGACGAATTGAAGCGCAACGAGCAACGTTACAAGCGCCTGCAGGAGCTGCTCCGCAATATTGCGGATGTGATCCCCGACCTGGTCTGGGCCAAAGACCTGGCGCGCAACTTTATTTTTGTCAACAAGGCCGTTTGCGAAAAGCTGCTCTGCGCGCGCGACACGGATGAGCCCATCGGCAAGACCGACATGTTTTTTGTCACGCGCGAGCGGCAGTCGCAGCCTGACAATCCGGACTGGCACACCTTCGGCGAGATTTGCCTGGATTCCGATGCCGTCGTGCTCGCCACGGGCGCCACCGGCCAGTTTGACGAGTTCGGCAATGTGCGCGGCCAGTTCCTCGCCCTGGAAGTGATCAAGACCCCCTTGCGGGATGAAACCGGCGCGATCATCGGCACCGTCGGGGCCGGCCGCGACGTCACCGCGCGCAAGCGCGCCGAAGAGGCCCTGCGCGAAAGCACGGCCCGCTTTCAGGAAGTGTTGGAAAACTCGCTGGATGCCTCGTACAAACGCAATTTGCTGACCGACACCTATGATTACTTGAGCCCCGTCTACACCCGCATTGCCGGCTATACTCCCGCGGAAATGGAACATGTCTCCGTGAGGATGTTGATGGATCTCATTCATCCCGATGACGTGCCGGAAGTCACCCGGGTGCTCGCCGACTCCATGGCCAATCAATATGAATATCGCATCAAGCATAAAGATGGCCACTATCTGTGGATTCTGAACCGGCTCAAGGTCATGCGCGATGCGCAGGGCACGCCCGTGGCGCGCATCGGCAGCGTGAGCGACATCACCGCCCGCAAGCGGGCCGAGGCAGCCCTGCGCGAAAGTGAAGCCAAATACCGCCAGTTGGTCGAAATCACCCCCGATTGGGTCTGGGCCATCAACTGCGACGGCGTCCACACCTACAGCAATCCCGCCGTCCATCAACTGCTGGGCTATCACGCCAGTGCCATCCTGGGCACGAACGCCTTTCCCTTGATGCATCCAGGGGATATCCACGCCGTCCGCGCCATGCTGAACCGGTGCCTTGCGCAGAAGGTGGGCTGGCAGAATGTCACCATCCGCTGGCTGCACAAAGACGGTTCCGTCTGCACCTTCGAAAGCAGCGCCAGCCCGATTCTGCATGCCGACGGGCAACTCGTCGGGTTCAGCGGCGTGGATCGCGACATCACCGCGCGCACACGGGCGGAAGAGGCCCTGCGCGAGAGCGAATCGTTGCTCAGGGAATCGCAGGTCATTGCCGGGTTGGGCAGCTATGTCCTGGATATTCCCGCCGGCGTGTGGAAAAGTTCAGACGTGCTGGATACGGTCTTGGGCATTGACAAATCCTACCCGCACTCGGTGGCCGGCTGGGTGGCCCTGATCCATCCCGACGATCGCACGCCGATGGCTGACTATTTTAAAAGCGACGTGCTCGGCCAGGGCCATATGTTCAACAAGGAGTACCGCATCATCCGCCATGACGACCATGCGGAACGCTGGGTGTGCGGCGTGGGCCGGCTGGAATTCGATGCCCAAGGCCGCCCCCTGAAAATGCGCGGCACCATTCAAGACATCACCGCGCGCAAACAGGCCGAGGCCGAACTGCTGAAAATGCACACGCTCCAGAGTGTCGGCACCCTGGCCGGCGGCAT
>JAPLST010000317.1 GCA_026398485.1 bacterium | reverse complement strand
CTCGCGCAGGTTGGCGACGGCGGCGGGAATGGTCGTGCCCTGGCTGGCTGTGCCGACTTCCGGGCAGTAGGCGACATATAATTTGCCTTCGCGGTGGATGACGGCGGTGAAGGTGGCGCTCATGGTCGTTGTGGTCACGGGGTTACAGGATCAGTATAGCAGACTGCAGCGCCGGCGTCAACCATTGGGCTGTAATAAGCATGTGCAGCCAATGTGAAACGGAATTTTTGGCGGCGACTTCTTGCTCCACTTCATTGTTTCATATTTTTTGCAGCACGGACATCCACAACTAAATATAGACCAGTGGTCTGTATATTCTCTTGAATCTTTATAATCGCCGACCGCCCGCACTGCAGCGTCGTGTGTTTCAATTAGAATGTCGCTATAGGTTGCACTGTACATGCATGAGTCAGCATTCACGCTATGTGATGATGCCGATGTGATCCTTTTTTCATCACGCAGCAAAAGCAGCGGCAAATCTCGCACAGCATCCTGGAGAACATTTTCGTTGCCCGCTATTTTTACTATTTCGTCTGCCATCTCTGCCTTGCTTCTTCTTCTTGGAGCACCTGTCTTGTCACACAACAACCTTATTTGATCAACCGAAAGAGCACATAATATGTCCGACATTGGCGCTTCACTTATTGGTGCTACAAGCCCCTTGTCGGTCAGTGTTTCGATGACTGTTTTTTCGCAGTATTTTGCGTTTATCACCTTGCCCGCGTTGAACAAATAGGTTTGAAGAGCACTGAATCCAAATTCCATTAAAAGCTCTATGTTACGTGATGCAAAGGCGTCGCTATTCTTGTATATGAGAGATATGTCGCGCTGTGAAAATGGCCATGTCGAGCAGGCTTGTTCAATGATGTCATCATCTATACTATGATCATTGCCAAGCGCCTGTTTCAATTTCGCAATGTTTTTTTCGTAGGCAGAGGCATACTTCTTCACATAGCGATCAAGTTCAGGACAAGTCAATCTACCGCTCAATACCAATGATTCTATGAGGCCGCGTTTGGAATCATTGCGACCACTTCCCGCGAATAATTCCTCGATCACTTGGCGGGTACCTATATTGTCCGCTATCAAGGTTAGCGGTAAGCGGGTTTCTTTGCCCAATATAATAGTGGTGGATGAAAGCAAATCAGTGTTATCTGGTTTTGGCTCCGTGCAAATGCTGCTGGATTTCACAACAACATCACATGGTTCTGCAATGGCAGTTGAACGCGCAACAAGCTTGGCTGGTTTTGATGGAAATGCGCACCGTATCGCGATTATGACGTCAGTCACAATAACTGCCCAGCAGACCAACTGGCTGTCCGTCAAGTTAATGACTATGATGGACACTATGATGAGTAAAACCAAAAACAAAAAGCGTTTGAACATAAGTCACCTGGTGTGTGTGATCGGCGGGGGTTGGTATTGCTTGAGCAGGCGGGGCAGGAGATCGGCCAGGTGCAGTTGCGCGACCAGATCGTCGAAGGCCGCCTGGCCGAACTTGCGGATCAGCATGTCCTGCGCCCACAGCAGTTGCGCGTGCCGCTCGTCGATGCCCAGCAGCTCACACAGCCGCGTCAGCCGCGCCGGCGACGGCAGGTACTGCTGTTTGCCACTCTTGCCGAGTTCCCAACGGACAATCATTGGGTGTTTCACGCGCATGTGGCCGGCGAGTTCCTGTTGTGTCCAGCCCTTGTGCTCGCGTGCCGCTTTCAGAATTGTACCGAGCATTGGTCTCACAGCATAATTGTAGCACTTGAAAGGTCAAAAGGCGGGGGGCTTGACTTTTGTTCGTAAATATGTTATACTGTTCGCAGACGCCCGAAAGCAGGGCGGTTCAGATTAACCCGATCTGTGACACTGGCAAGTGAAAGAAGAAATAGTACATAGCAACACAGGATGGCCGGCGCGGCGCGATTGGTCTCACCGATCTCACTTGCCAGTGAAAGCGTCCCCGGCCATCTTTTTTTCATTTGGCATGTTCGTAAAACACGAACAGCCGGGCAACAATTAAAAGCTATGAATCGAAGATGGAATGAAGTTGCAGAAAACATAGGTGTGTTCATGGGAATGCTGGTGTTGCTGTTGAGTTCAATCATGCTTTTTTTAGTAGTTGGATGGCTTGGATGGCATCTAATTTCACAAGGCGGCGGAGATGGAGAACGGTACACCATTGAGTTTGCCGGCAAAGGTAATGATGTCGCCTTGGCGGGGATCAATCTGACTGGGCAGGTCGAAGTAGTTCTGCGCTCCCTTGACGATGGTGCGGGAAAACGGGATTGCGTGCACGGTGTCCCTTATGTGGCACCCGTCGCCCTGCCGCTTATACTTGGACACTGAGATAGATTCAATGTGGAAATCAACACCAGGTTGTTTGATTGAGAAGATGGCCTGTATGGTAGACGCCGCAGTCGGGTTGATTGTGATGGACATGGCTTCGCGGTTTAGGACGGCCAGGTTGGCTTCGCCAATGCGGATGACGCTCTTGATTGAAACAAGAGCGAAGTATGCGATGGCCGTGTTGGCTGCGGCGATGATGCTGCTGATGATGGTTGCTGTAATAAATTCACCTGACATGTGCGCTCCCGCTGCTGGGGTTAAATGGATCGCTGGATGCCGTCCATTATACCAAAGTGGCGGGGGCACTTCTTCTGCGGCGCGCGGGACAGCAAGTACCCTCCTCAGTGCTCCCAACGGGAACCATACACAACCGAACCCCGCGCGCCGCTCTTCTTGTAACCGTGATGATCGCATGAGAACATGATATGACGAATGCGAACGACATGAAAGTGGAACGGGGTGCGCTGATTTCCCCGCAGGTGGATTACCTTGAGGCGCTGTCGCTGTGGGTCAAGGAGTCGGACTGCGGCATGGCGAAGATCATCGCCGAGGTGTGCGGCCACCGGCTGAACTACACCTATCGGTACTATGACGCGGTGGAAGGCCCGGACATGCGCCACTTCCCGATGGACAAGTTTCACCTGGTGGTGAAGCAAAGCGGCGACACGCGCATGCTGGACTGGATCGAGGCGCAGGTGGGGCGGGTGGCGGTGCGGCTGCCGCTGCCGGGCACGGCGCAGGGGCTGCACGCCGGCGCGATGGCGCTGAAGGAAGTGAGCGAGGCGGTGGACATGTGGGTGCGCTGCATCGAGGACGGGGTGTTGACGGCGCGGGAGCGGGTCTTAATCGCGTGCGAATGCCGCGAGGCGCTGGCGGCGCTGGTGGCGATACTGGCGGTGTGCGAGCGGCATGAAGGTATACGGTGAGCGGTATACGGTATTCAGTATGAAGAAGAAGAAGGAACAGACGGTGACGGTGCGGTGGATTGTCAGCCAGTATGGCGTGACGGCCGGCTACATCCGCCGGTTGATCCGGACGGGGCACCTGACGCCGGCGAAGATGGGGCCCACGAGCGTGGATGCCCTGGGGCGCGATCGCCGAATGACACTTATACCGCGCTGGCAGGTTGAAGCGCTGGTTGAAAACGGGACGTTATGAAAGAGAAGGCAGAAAAGAAGGAGCATGGGAAGATGACCAAGGAGGAACTGTTTGACCTGGGCATGGACATCATGTCGCTGTGCCGGCGGTTGAACGCGCTGCTGGTGGTGGCGGCGGTGCAGGGCGAACGGGTGATCGTTGACTGTGAAGTCGGCACGATACAGGGCAGCGGTGGCAAAGGGCCACTGCCGGTGCAGTATGTGACGCTGGACGGGAAGCGGTGAGAAGGTATACGGTGAGCGGTATACGGTATACGGTAATCAGAACTGAGGAGAGGAGATGGAGAAGCAAACGAAACAACTGACAGGGCGGCCGTTCCGGTCGCAGAGCGGGCTGTGCAGCGTGTGGCGGCAGCATCGGCAGAACAACTGCCGGATCACGGCCGACCGGGTGGTGATCGAGAGGATGGCCGCCCGGCACAGCGCGGATGCGGTCAATCGCTGGTGGAAACGCCTGTGCGCGGCGATGGATCGGTGCGAAGATGAATTTTCGCGTGTGAGAATAGTGTCATGAGTGCAATTACAAATATTATAAAACCAAAACACAGCCCACAAAAAGAAATTGGTGGATGTTGTGAAACGTGTGTATATTGGAACAACTTCAGAGACTTAGAGAGAGATATTACTTATGATGTTGATAGAGGTCACTGTAACCGTTATCCACCAGTAAAGTCAGTACCAGACGAAAAGCTCAGAGATGATCAAGGCGCATATTACGATACTACAAATTGGATGCGTCCAGTGACGTGGTGTTCTGACGTTTGTGGAGAGTATAAGCAGCGTAGAAGAAAAAGAATGACATTATGAAAACTCTAATCATAGCAGGAGTGGTGCTGATGACGGCGAGTGCGTATTGTGATCCGTGCGCTAATCCAGCGCGCGAGACGGTCCTCGATGCGATCCGCTGGGTGGAGAGCAAGGCGGACATGTATGGGACGGAGTTGTACCCGCACCGGTATTGCAGCATGAGCGGGTGCAGGCAGTTGCCGGCGCGGACGTGTCCGAGGCGCGCCAGCGCGAAGTGGCGGGCCTGTACCTGGACGTGTGCCTGGAGCGGGCGCGGGATGAGAAGGTGTACGGCCCGGACGCGACCTGGTTGCATGCGGCGCTGGTGTACCACGGCGGCTGCAGTCCGGAGTTGGCCGGCGAGCGGGTTGCGTATGGGCGCGGGATCAGGCGCGCGATCGAGCGCATGCATCCCCGCGCGAAGTGAGGCGTTGTTTTCAGTTTTCAGTTTACGGTTTTCAGTATGAAGAATGAAACGCAACAGAAGAAGAAGCGGCCGTCATGGGACGAAAAGCGCGTGAGCTACATCGAGGCGGGGCGCGAGAACCTGCCGATGGGCGCACTGGACGGCCTGAGCGAGAAGCAGGTCGGGTTCTACCTGTCGCTGCGCGGGCAGTATCGCGAGGAATTGCACCGGCTGCTGAAGCTGCACGAAGATCGGCTGCACGCGGCCTATGACACGAAGCCGCAGACGCTGGCGACGCTGCGCGCGCAGATGATGCACGCGCTGGTGAGGCTGATGCGGCTGTATGACGGGGTGGACAAGCGCTCGATAATGGCCATGACGGTGCATGACGTGGGCGGACTGATCCTGCTGGGCTTGACCGAGGCGGCGAAATGGCTGGAGGAGCTGCGATGAGCGGCGACCGTTGGACAATGGAGGATCTAGCAAAGTTGCCGGCTGATGTTCGCCGGCAGATTGAGCAGAAGCTATTATTGGTCAATAGTCATCGACAAGAATCGAACCATCAGCAAATGCTTGATGCGTTGGAGGCGCCGTGGCCGGGCAAGGAGAAGGTGCTGCAGGCGGCGTGCGAACTGGTGCTGCGCTGCAGCGGCTGGCAGTTCTTCCACATGCCGGGCCATGCGGCGATCGGGAATCCGTGCGGATGGCCGGACTTGATCGCGTTCGGGCCCGGGCAGCGGGTACTGCTGATCGAGTTGAAGACGGCGCGCGGGGTGGTGAGTGATCGACAGAAAAAGACGTTTGACGCGCTGGCGGCGCTGGGCTGGCCAGTGCATATCTGCCGCAATGCGCGGCATGTTGAGTGGTTAATCAAAAACAATGAGGAGCGGTTATGAAGCGATTGTTTGAGGACGTGCTGGTTGGCGACCGGACACGCATGCTGAAGGACAACTGCGTCAGTATCAAACAGCACAGTTACATGCGCTCTTTCACGCATGAAGAACTGGCGGAGATGCGTGATCAGTTGACCGAACAGGTGCTGCACCGTGCGGCGATTGAGGCTGAATACGCGGCGGTGCGTGAGCAGCACAAGGGGCGCCTTAAGCCGGTGGTGCAGGAGATTGTCGAGCTGTGCCAGGGGCTGCGTGACAAGGCCCGCTCGGTGAACGAGCAGTGCTATGTTCTGGCGGATCATGCGACCGGCATGGCGCAGTATGTGAATGACGAGGGTGAAATCGTATTTGAGCGTCCGCTGGATGTGAGTGAACGCCAGGAGAACCTGCCGGGCGTCATTAAGATGCCGGCGCAAGCCAAAGGAGCGTGACATGAGCAAGAACATCGAGGTCAAAGTTACGGGTGACACCAAAGAACTGGTGATCCGTGAGGGTAGCGCGCTGCTGCTGAAAGAGCCGGTGGCAGCGCACCGGCTGAATGGATTAGCAAGCGCGTGGACACGATCAATCCTGAATGCAGCCATGTGCTGGTTGACCGCGAGCGCGGCACGATCAGCTTGGTGCTCAACGAGAGCAGTGCGTATGCAACGAAAGTGACAGGTCAAATCACGGACGCGCCGGAACTGGCGGTGCTGCCGATCAACACGGGCAAGGCGCTGACGCCATTGGCGCTGAGTGACCTGATCAAGATGCATCGGTATCTGTTTTCTACGCGCGATGCGGCGCTGAAGCTGGTGAGTGATCTGCGTTCGGCCAAGACGAAGATCGATGGGTATTTCGAGCGCGCCAAGGACGACCGCGGCAACTTTGCACAGATACGCCGCCAGGCGATTGAAAGCACGATCCCGGAAGGATTCGACCTTTCGCTGCCGATCGTGCGCGGCCAGAATCCCATTGACGTGCATGTCGAGATTGCAATCAATCCTGATACGCTGGAATGCACGCTGCTGGCTCCGGACTTGACGGAGAAGCAACGCGTGTTGCGCGAGGAGCTTATTTCCGAGGAATTAGAGGCAATTGGCAACCTGCTGGTGATCATCGAGGTATGAAGAAGCCACGCAAGGCGCCACGGCTGATGAGTTGTGCGGGGGTGCGGCGGGTGGTGCACGGCGCGGGCCGGCGCTGCACGCCAGAGTACCTTGACGCGCTGAACCGCATGGTGCTATGCCAGGTGCTGGATCACATCGCCGTGACGCCGTACAAGACGCTGGGTGCCGGCGTGGTGGCGGCGCCGGTTCTCAGCGGCTTGAATCTGAATGAGACGCAGACCGATGGTGAGAAGTGAAAGACAAGTATGGCAAACAATACGACCATTGGCTGAGCAACGGCGCGGCGCGTTCTGCCTGCCGCGCTACTTCGGTAATCGGTGATCGGTAATCAGTAATCGGTAAGGAGCATGAGATGGATGAAGAGATGAAAGGGCTGCTGCAAGGGAGTGCGCTGGTGGGAGAGGTGCGCACGCTGGAGCCTGGCTGGACGGCCGCGGTGGATGCGGCGAAGGTGCTGGGCGTGCCGGACAAGCGCGTGTATGGCTGGATCTACCGCAAGCTGATCGTGGGCTGCAAGAAGGAGGGTGGCAAGCTGCTGGTTTCGCCGGCGGAGATGTCCAGGCTGATCGGCTTGCGTGACGAGGGCACGCTGGCCGAGGTGATGTCGGCGGGGCAGCGGCATGGCGCTGCGCGGCCGGTGCCGGCGCCAAAGAGAACACGTAAGGTTGTGAACCCAACCTACGAGTACCAAATGCCGGTTGAAATGACCAAGATGGTGAGTCTCAGCGCCGACGACATGGTGCAGATCATCCGGCATGTGCGCGAACTTGGCGCGCTTCTTAATCCTCTTGGTATCGAACTGTATCCAACGGTGCGATAATGACGACGAAACCGGAAGTTGATGCGTATGTGCAGGAGCAGTGGCGGCTGAAGAAGATCGCCGGCGACTGGCGCCAGACGGCCGAGGAGTTCTTTGTCTTTGGCGAGCGGGTGTTCTGGAAGTTCAGCAAGACGTGGCAGAGCATGTGCGACTCGTATGTGGCGACAGGCAAGCGGCGGGCGGACGCCAGGCTGGCTGGCAGCAAGAAGCCGCAGGGTGGCCACACGCTGGTGGTCTGCACGTTGTGCTGGCGGATCCACGATGCGCACAACGAAGACCGGGGTGAGGGCCAGCAGTTGGCGGAATGCGGCTGCGCCGAGCGCACGAAGGCGTCGCAGGAACTGTGGCGGGTACTTAAGGCCTGCCAGCGGTTTGTGACGTTGTGCTTTGAGGTGGCGGCGCCGCCGTCTGCGTTGGTGCAGGAGAAGATCTGGCGTGCGCGGCAGCGCGCGACGGTGGATCATGCGGACGAGTACGAGCGGCATACGGCCGCGTGGTTTGACGCGCTGGGAGGGGGCCATGCCGAACAGAGTGCTGCGTGACGGGCTGCTGACCAGTGATGTGATTCAAGGGTTGACGCTGCCGGCGGAGACCTTCTATGTGCATTTGCTGTTGAAGCTGGATGATTTTGGCCGCAAAGAGTATACCAAGGCGCTGAAAGCCGAAGTATTCCCCTGCCGTGACATACGTGATGCCGATGTCGCCCGTCTGCTCGCCGAGTGCGAAAAGGCCGGCGCAGTTCGCCGTTACGAACAGCACGGCAAGCGATACATGGTGGTGCCGAAGGTAGACCAGCCGCGGGCGAAGGCGTCCAAGTTTCCGCAGCCGCCATCGGGGGTTGAGTGCTGGCGCGAGACGATCAGTGGCCTGAGTGTGTACGGGCGCGAGCACACCGGGGTTGACGTTTGCAAACATCTGCAAGCAGATGCAAACATCTGCAAGCATGTGCAAGCAGATGCAAACATTTGCCCCGTATCCGTATTCGTATCCGATTGCGTAGTCGGAATCGAGAATCCCCCACCTGCTAGCGCAGGTACCCCCAGGGGGGGCCCACGATCCCAACGGTTTGTTCAACCATCGCTGGCAGAGCTGACGGGCTACATGAGCGAACGCGGCTGGGATGACCCGGCGCGCATGGCGGCGAAGTTCACCGACCACTACGCGGCCCGGGGCTGGCGGATTGGCAAGGCGAACACGCCGATGAAGGACTGGCGGGCGGCGGTGCGGACATGGGAGAACAGCGGCGACGGGGTGAAGTATGCGGCGGGCGCCGGCGCAGAGGCGGGCAACGAGTGGTACAGCGGGCCGTGCGGTGTGTGCGGCAAGCCAGGCCACGGCCTGATTGTCGATGGGGAAAAGTACGAGCCGGTGTGCGCCGACTGCAAGCGCGAGATGGATGCATGCAGGAACAAGGGGGCGGCATGAGGGTGATGCACGAGAACAGCCTGGAGGCGTGGGACGCGCTGGACGTGAAGACGCGGCAGGCGCAGGTGCTGCAGGCGTATGCGGAATGCGGCCCGCTGACGGATCGGGAGGTGATGGTGCGCCTGCGGCACCACGACCCGAACAAGGTGCGGCCGCGGATCACCGAGCTGGTCAAGAACAAACGGCTGATTGAGTGCGGCAAGCGTCCGGACGTGGTGAGCGGCAAGCGCGTGCGGATTTGCAGGCTGCAGCCGCTGCAACTGGAGATGCGGTTGCAGGGTTGAAACGTTGAAATGTTTAAGGTTTTAGGTGAATAAACGAAGATGTGAACTATGCCGGCGCGGAGTGCGGCAATGGCTGTATCTGATCGAGAGCAAGCTGTGCTGGTTGCCGTGCAAGCTGACGCAACGCTGGTTTTTCATGGCGCATTGGGGAATCTCAACTGCGTCGTGGAAATATCGGACGGCCTTGTTTTTCGTGTCTGAATACTACGGCGCCGGACGTCGCTGGCCGAGCGCAAACGAACGGCGTGGTTGCCCATGCAGGATTAAACTATGAAACGAGAATCTTATATGAACGCTGAAACGAAGACAGTATTACGGCGCATCAAGGTGGTGTGTGATGGGCAAAAGAAACTTTTCAAGAAAGGCGACAATATCCCGAACAGCTTCGTGAATGGTATACATGCGTCTTGTGCCATTGTCATTTTTGAATTGCGCAAAATACAAAGGGAAATGCGAGAGGTAAAAGTGCGCACGTGCCGGGTATGCGGATGCACGGATGCCAACTGCAGCAGCTGCATTGAACGCACGGGAAGCCCGTGCAGTTGGGTAGCCAATGACCTGTGCAGCGCGTGTGTGCCCCATGACTGAGCGGCGCTTGTCGGGGATCCTGCCGATTCATGTGGCGGACGATCCGGTGGTGCTGGCGGCGCAGTTGGCGGCGCAGGAGAAGTTCAATCCGCGGCCGGAGTATGTGGCGACGATGCGGCGCAAGCTGGAAAGATTAACCACCAAGGCATCCACGCCACAGGGCGGGACTGGCGGACGCCAGCCAAGACACGAAGAAATCGCAGCAGGCAAGGTTGTTGGTAAAACGCAGAAGGGAGTGGCATGAGCAAGATGCTGTCGCAGAAAGAGGTGGCGGTGCGATTGGGCGTGACGCCGCGGACGATCCGCAACTGGGAGCGGCGGGTCAAGATGCACGCGCGCTACGCGACCGGGAAGGGGCGCGGGCACAAGGTGCTCTACTGCGAAGACGAGATCAAGCGTTGGCTGGCGAATCTGGGCCGGCGGTGAAGGAGATAGTATGGCCACCAAGACACGAAGACACGAAGAAAACGCAGCAGAGCGGCTGAGCTTTATCGAGCGCCGTGTGTTGCCATATGCTCAGGATACCCTAAATGTTACTGCTGGAGTGTGCGGATCAGGAACAGTCGCATGCCGGTTATGGCACGAATTAAACCATCTTGTTCAAGAAGTAAACAAACTTATGCCCAATAAAACTCAGGAGGTCGGTCGATGAAGTGGAAACTGGCGCGGATAGACTGGCACAGACACGGCAACTGCTGGACATGGCGGCGCGTGACGACTAGCACGTACTACCGCGGTAACCAGCGCGTCGTGCAATGGGGTCGCGTCGCGCTCGTGTTCGAGCGTGGCAATATGCAGTTCTTGCGGGAATAGGAAAAGCGGGGAAAAGTAGGGAAAAACAGGTATTGACACTGCCGGCGTGGCAGTGTAAAGTATAAGCGCGTGGATGGCCATCCGCGCAGTAATGTTGACGCCCGATCCTACGTAGGGCAGGATTGGGCGTCATTTATTTTAGGGAGATTTGTATGGCATTGCCGACGATTGACCGGAATCGCACCTTGACGGTGTACTCGAAGTTTGACGCGGGCTGTGAGAACGCAGTGCAGATCCGCAACCTGTCCTACTCGCAGATGCGGCGCATGATGGAGCTGCAGGACGAGAAGGCGGATCACGAACAACTGCTGCGGCTGTGGGAAATGGTGGTGGTACACATTGATGGCGTGGCCTATGACCAGAAGCAAGGCGAGTTTGGCTTGTGCGTGGCGGGGCCGTGGGCGTCCGAGCATTTGCCGTTGCGGGTGATCAGCGACCTGGTGCAGTTGGCGGCGCGGGTGCTGGTACTTGGGGAAGACGAAAAAAAAGCATCCGCCGCGCCGTCTGGTTCAGAGCCCTCATCGCCAAACTTGACTGCGCCGACTGCCGCGCCAAAGGCGAACCCGAGTTCAGAGGCTGCGTAAGTGACGGGAAGCTGCGCTACACGGACGTTGACGGCACGCACCTATACCGGTGTCCTCTGGCGCTGTTACTGGACGCTGCGTGGGTGGTGGATGCGTTGCAGTGGGCGCGGCGGGTGGAAGAGCAAGGCTTGCTGCCCAACGCCGGCGGGTACTACGATCAATCGGCGGTGTTTGTCGAATGCGTTGAGCAGGTGTGGCAGGCGCGTCACCAGGGCGAGTGCTCTACCTGAGGCGCAGGCGCTGGTGGGCGTAGATGGCAACGGTCGCGAACAGCAATGCGTTGATTGGCGCAAGAGCCAAGGTCAAGGCATCGCGCCCGGCACTTTGCGGGTTGCAAATTGCGATGATGAGTGCGGCTGTGCAAGTCAAGCACATCAAGACCGCGATAGCTCGGAGATTGCGCATGTACCAGTGTAACATTCCACACGGGTAAAGTCAATGGATGGACGCATAGAACAGGAACTGTTGCTGCGTGATGCTTTCTCAGCGCCGCTGCAAGAGTTCACCCGGTTGGCGACGAGTGCGCAACAGCCTCTGCAAGCTTTGCAGGCTGAATTGAATAGGGTTGGCCAAAGATATGACGTGATCACGGGCAAACTAATCAAGACAGCCGAGGCGGTCAAGCCCGCAGATGAGGCGGTCAAGAAGAGCACAGGATCATTCCTTGGTTTGACGAATGGAATGCTTGCGACGGTCAAGGGCTATTTGGGGGTAGGCGCTGCGGTGGTTGCTCTCAAACTGATTATGATCGACGGCATTCGCGGGGCGATGCAAGAAGAGCAGCAGGTGTTGGCGCTGACCAATGCATTGCAGCGCCTTGGCCAGCCGGTGGACATGAGTGCGGCGTTCAAATACATCGATGAGTTATCCGCGCACCTGGGCGTGGCGGACGATGAAATGCGGACAACGGCGCTGACGCTGGCGCGGACAGGCGACATCAGCGCGGCCGGTATCCTGCGCATGCTGCCGGCGATTGCGGGGTTCAAGGCGGAAGGCAAGCAAATGGAGCAGGTGGCATCGGCCATTGCGCTGGCGTTGCAAGGATCAACCAAAGGGTTGAAACAGTTCGGCATAGAACTGGAGGACGGCGCGACCAAGGCCGAGGTCCTTGAAGCAATCAAGAAGCGTTTTGCCAGCATGGCGCAGGTGGCCGAGGACAGCGCCAATAGTGCCAGTGGCAGCCTGCGCAAGATGATGGTTGCCTGGGGCGAGTCCAAGGACAGCTTTGGTGCCGGATTTCTCGAACAATTCAGCGGTGGCGACTCGGGCATCAACAGCATCGGGGAACTGTTGAAAGGTGTGGGCCGGGAAATTGGTTTTGTGCTGAAGTGGGCGCTGGTACTGTTTGAGACCATCACCCTTGGCGTGAAAACAATCTGGGCGACGGTATCTACTGTTATCGGTTTTATTGTTGCCGGTGACATGGCCATGGTGCGTGGAATTATGGACTCGTTTGCCGGTCTAAAGAAGGTGGTGGCTGGCACGGCGGATTTTATCGGCTCAGCACTTCTTCTTGCGTTTCAAGGGGTGAAGTTCGGCATACAATCCGCGCTACAGTGGGTAATCGACAAAGTGAACACGGTACGGGCGTGGTTTGGAGATGCTCCGCTTGAGTTGAAATTTGACACAGAGAAGACCAAAGAGGATATGGTTGCGTCTGGCAAAGCCGGTTTGGCCGCAATGCAAAAGGTGATGGATGGAACAAAGGAAGCGGGAGGGGCCTTCGGCAATGCTTTCAGCGACGAGTTTGGGACGGCGATGCAATATGCAAAGGATCAGTTGGAAGGGATGACAAATGATAGTTTTGCTCTTCGCAAGGCCGTTGGCATAAAGGACGGCAGCAACGCCGGGCCGACGGCGCCCAAGGGGGGCGATGATCTGACTGCCCAGGCGAAGGCGGCCGACGCGGCGAAGAAGCGGGAGGAGGAAGAGAAGCGCAAGAAGGCGCTGGCGGAGGAAATACTGAGCATTCAAAAGGAGGGTGCGACGGCGTGGGAGGAATCGGCCAAGAAGATAAAGGAAGTGTACGAGGCCGCGCTGGCCCGGATCAAGAGTTTTATTGATCCAATCAGGGATGCCATGAACGAACCTGGCACCAAAGCCGAGCAGCGGACGCGCGATAGGGATGCAAAACGAGAGCAGGGCGCACTGCGACAGCAGGGCAATCTGCTCGAACAAGTGCAACAAGCGCGGGACAGTGGCGACTTTGAGAAAGCGGACTCTTTGCAGAAAAAAGCCGACGAGTACGGCAGTCAGGCGGCCAAGTACGGGGCGCGCCAGAAACCAGGCAATGCGCTTGATCCCTACGAAGACGCGCAGGTAAACCGCGTGACAAATCAAGCCAAAGACGTGGGATCAACTGCCAGGGAGATTATCTCAATGGAGACAGAATCGAAGATTGATTCCGTCTTCGGTGATGATAGTGAAATCGTAGGCGAGACGTCGGGCGGGCAGAAAGACTCGCGGCTGAAGCCGAAGAGCAAGAAAGGCAAGGATGGCGGCGCTGACCTGTCGAAAGTGGCGGACCAGGTGAATGATGCAGCAAAGGACGTGGTGAAGGCCCTGCAAGACTTGGGCCGGGATCTCACGCAACGTTTCACGGAAATGAGCGCGGCCATTGCGGCGATAGGAGGCTGATGAGCAACTTTCCCAATCCATTGTTTGGCACGCACGTGCTGTTCACGCCGCGGGGCAGCAGCGTCGAGTATTACTTGGGGCACGTCTGCGCGCAGCAGGACACGGCGCGCTGGAATGCGGCTTACGAGTTTCCCGGCGATGGCATGCCGGTGACGGGCAGCAACTACCAGCACTTTGTCCAGGGGGCCGGCGTGAAGGTTGGCATGGACTTCGAGCTGTGCCTGCCGCCGAGCGAGATCGGCGACATCACGGGCACGCTGGTGAACATTGGCAGCACGACCGTGATGCTGGTCGAAACGTATGAGCCGGCGAGTGTGATGGTGGCGCTGACGGGCAAGCTGATCCGGTTCAAGGGCCTGCGCGAAACGCGCGTGGTTGCAGCGGCGCCGGCGCAGACGCGGGATGGCATGGCGGACTATACCGGCACGTGGTTTTGGTATGTCGAAGTGGATCGCGCCATTGACATGTACAACGGCGCCGAGATCGGCATTTCCTACTACGAGTATGAGTACACGTCCGGCTGGGTGATGTGGTGGATGAACGAGCGCATGGCGCCGCTGGTAGAGAACGGCTGGCGCGGCACGCTGCGGATCGTGAAGGGCAACCGCGACGCCGATGCCGGCACGATCACGCAAACCACCATTGAAGACACGTGGACGGCCTTGGTGAAAGCGGCGCGGCCCAAGGAGCCGGTGATTGCATCGGCGGGGCTGGTGTGGAAATTGACGCTGAGCATCAGCGATTACAACGAAGAAGACGAGGACGCCATGACGGTTGAAGCAAGCGACAGGACGTATACCGACGCGATTGTTGTGACGTGGGAAGATGTGGCGTATGCGGCGCGGTATCAGGTGTACGTGACGCCGACGGCCACGGCGCCGGCGCTGTCTGAGCAGCAGACGCTAACCAATGGCGTATGGAAAGCGGCCAATATGGCGACCGTGCATAGCGTGGGCGGTCTGTTGATGGAGATTGCGGGGGCCGATTGGATATTCGGGTCAGAATTTCTTAAAGCACTTGGCATTGTTGATGGCGCCATAAAATCAGCATACGGCTACATCAATGACAAGCTGGTTCCTGGCGATGGACTGTCCGCATGGGCGGCTGCCTATGTTGCCAGTGGTGCGTCTGAGCTGAGCGCGGCCGCGCATGGAGTGACCAAGGCCGCATGAGCACGCGGGTTGAAATAGACGGCCGTGTGGTTGCGGTCAAGGGCGGCGTGCAGTTGTCGTTCAGCGCGGATGGGATTGGCTGCGCCTTTGTGCTGGACGCGACCGACACGTTCACGCCGCGGGCATGGGTGGAAGTGTTCTATGGCAGCCGGCGCGCGTTTGCCGGGCGCATCCGCCACGCGCCGGTAAATCTTGCCACGGGCGTGCGCCAGGTGCAGTGCGTTGATTGCCGGGGCCTGCTGGGCGAAGTGACATATTACGGGCGCAGCGCGCAGACAAACGACTTGGCCAAGCGCCACGCCCACGTCAAGTACGGCTACTGCCCCAGCGATCTAAGTGCGGCGGGCTACAACGTCTATTGGACGGTGGGCAGCATCCTTCAGGACGTGCTCAATAATGCCGGCACTGACTTTGGCAGCCAGGGACTGCCGACGCTGGCGGAAGTGATCCCGGCCGTGGTGTATGCTTTGTGGCGCGACAGTGCGTATGGCACTTGGGATGACGCCACGCTGGCGCAGTTGCGCTTATGGGCGGCGACGTTCGTGCCCACGGCCACCAGCACAAGCCTGTGGGCCGGCCTGACGCTGCATCCGAACGGGCATGAGTACGACGGGGCCAAGGTGGCCGACGTGCTGACCGAAATCCTGTGTTCGTACTATCCGGCGCGCAACTGGTGGATTGATCCGCAAACGCTGCTGATTGCGCCATATGCGACGTATGACGAAGACCCGGCAGAACTGCGCGTCGGGCGCAACGGCCTATGCCTGCGCGAACTGGTGCCGCTGACGGACATGTGCTACAGCCGGGTGATCATCGAGGGGCAGAACAGCAGCAAGCAGAATTTGGCCACGTACCTGGCAGGATTCCTTGCGCAGCAGGATGGGTTTCATGGCGGCACTGCCATTGTCTATTCTGAAGACCCGAAAGGCTGGTTGAAAGAGACCACGACAGAATACAGCGCGTGTGACAGTGAAACATTAAAAGCCACCGGAATGGTAAGTTATCGTCAGTGGCCTCTTCCTGGAGGTAGCGGTTTGCCGACGCCGCCAGCAAGCACCGCATATTACATCAAGGACGTGCGCTGGCGGTCATGTGATGGTGCCGGCGCGCCGGACGCCAGCACAATGCACAGTGGTGGCGCCTATGACGAGCATGGCGTCGAGCGCACGCTGACGCTGGTTGATAATGAAGTTGGCATATTGGTGTTCAAGGGCATGAACGATGATGGGACGGCGCCGCTGTTCGAGGATCGCAAAGACGCGGGGTACCTGTACGCGACCGAGCTGCACAAGATGCTGTCGGACGTGCGCTGGGGCGGCGCAATGCACGTTGAAGGGGATCCGTTCATCAATCCGCTGCAGCGGTTGAAGATCAAGGGTGTGCCGGTGTACGGCGACATCACGTGTCTGCCATCGCAGGTGACCTGGGACTCGAACACGGGGCTGCGGCAGTACACGTTGGGCGACGCCAAGTACAATCCGCTGGCCGAGCTGAAGTTGCGGCAGCGCCTTGGCCTGCGCGACAAGGAAGTCAACAGCGCGCGGGCCGGGGCCCGCAACGCAATGCGGTCAAGGGCGCGGGTGCTGCGATGAAGACGAGCAAGAAAGTGGCTAAGTGCGCCGGCAAGCGGTGCGTCAGTGGGGCGCGTCCGGAAAAGAAGGCGTGCCGCAAGCGAAAGAAGCTGGCATCTGTGGCGGCGGTGGCCACGCCGATCGTAAACGCGCGTGCGTTTGACCTGCTGCATGTGCGGCAGCAGGCGTTTGTGCGGGAATACCTGCGGGATTTCAATGCGACGCGGGCCGCGATCGCCGCGGGTTACTCGGCAAAAACGGCCAGAAGCATTGGCAACGAAAACCTGACAAAACCTGACATTGCGGCGGCGGTGCGCGAGTTGATGGACGAGAGCGGCATCAGCCGCGAGCGGATCATGCAAGAGGTGGCGCGCATGGCGTTCCGGGTAGACCTGGCGGACTTTGACCTGCTGCACCGCGGCAAGACGCTGGCTGAGTTGCGCGAGCTCGGGGTTGACACGAGCCTGATCAAGAAGATCAAGACGCGGACAGAGGTAGAAGGCCGCGGCGAGGAAGGGGTGCAGTACGTGGTGCGCGAGATCGAGTTGCGGGATCGGCTGGGCGCGTTGGAGATGCGGGCCAAGTTGGCCGGGCTGCTGGACAAGGAGCGTGGGGAAGCGGGTGGCAACCGCAGCAAACTGTTTACGGCGGACAATCTGGCCGGAGTATGAAGACGGTCTGGGGCGAAATACGGGGTGCGGCTGAGAAGGCCTGGCACTGCAAGGATGACGAAATCCTGATTGACGGGCCGGCCGGCACGGGCAAGACGACGGCGATGCTGCTGAAGGCGCTGGCGGTGATGGAGAAGTATCCCGGCGCGCGCATACTGTTGGTGCGCAAGACGCGGGCGAGCATGACCCAATCGGTGCTGGTGACGCTGGAAGACAAGATCCTTGGTGCGGGCCATCCGCTGATCGGGAACGTGAAGCGGGACAATCGGGCGAGCTATCGCCATCCGAATGGCAGCACGTTGGTATTGGGCGGCCTTGACAACGTGGATCGGATCATGTCCACCGACTACGATCTGATCATCTGCTTTGAGGCGACCGAAATCAGCGAGAATGATTGCGAGACGCTGACGACGCGCCTGCGCAACCACATGATGCCGTATCAGCAGATCATCCTTGACTGCAACCCGTCCGGGCCGCGGCATTGGATCATCGAGCGAGCCAACAAGGGAAGCATGACGCGCTTCCCGTCGCGGCACGAAGACAATCCCCTGCTGTACGACAGCGATCGGGGCCTGTTTACTGAGATTGGCGCACAGTACATCGAGAAGTTGAACCGGCTTTCAGGCCATCGCCTGTTGCGCCTGGCCAAGGGCGTATGGGCCAGCGCCGAAGGGTTGGTGTATCCTGAGTTCGACATTGCCGTGCATGTCATCCCACGCGCCCAGGTGCCCTCGTGCGGCTTCCATTTTGGCGCGATCGACTTTGGCTACACCAATCCATTCGTGGCGCAGTTGTGGGGCGTTGACCACGATGGGCGGATGTACCGCATGCGGGAGATATATTACACCTGCCGGACGGTTGAGGATCACGCCAGGCAGTTGAAGAAGTGGGAGGCTGAGTATCGCATCAGCGAATGGGTTGCTGACCATGACGCGGAAGATCGGGCGACGCTGGCCAAGCCGCACATTGGGATCTACACGCGGCGCGCGCGCAAGGATGTGCGGCCTGGCATAGACGCGGTGACATTGCGTTTGCGGAAGGCGGGCGACGGCAAGCCGCGCATCTTCTTCGTGGCGGACGCCCGGGCCGAAGTTGATCCGCGCCTGCGCGAGGACAAGAAGCCGACCTGCACCGAAGAAGAATTTGACAGTTACCAGTGGCAGCCGCCAAAAGACGGCCGGGCGGCGAAAGAGGAACCGATTAAAGTGGACGATCACGGCATGGACACAACGCGGTATGCCGTGATGGACGTTGACAGTTTCAACAACAGGAGATGGTGACATGATGCAGACCTATGCTGACTGGCGCGGCGCGGTGATGGACGAGCGGACAGTGCCGACTGTGGCCGGGTACATCCCGGAAGAGCACAAGCGGCGGATGCAGTGCGCCGACGTGCTGTGCAAATACATGGCCGGCGCGTCCTTTGAGTGTTACCAGCCGGAACACATGACCGAAAGCCTTGAAGAAAACTGGGTGGACACGGCGCCGGTGTACATGCTGGCAGATGCGCTGGCCGGCTTGACGCTGCTCGGCTTCCGCTTGTCCGGCGAGGATGAGGACATGGCCAAGACGGTGCAGACTTGGCTACTGCGCTCCAAGACGCTGGTCTCGCTACGCCAGGCCGAGCGGACATGCAATGCGACGGGCGACGCGGTTGTGCTGGTGCGCTGGAACGCGCTGCGGCGCGAGCCGCAAGTGGAAGCCTACCTGCCGGGCATGTACCTGCCGCTGGGCGACGCCAGCGCACTACTGTTCTGGGGACGTCCGGAAGCCAAGTGGCGCAACAAGCTGTTTGTCGAGCATTACACCGTGGGCAGCGAGGGCAAAGTCATCGAAGAAAACAAGGTGCGCGTGACGGGCCGGACAATGGCCGGCGTGCGCAGCGGCTGGGTTGATCTGAACGAGCGCACCGCGGCGGGCAATGAACGCGAGTTGCAGGATCGCCTTTCGCCAGGCGTGTTCTCGCCGCTGGGCATAGATCGGCTGCCGTTGGTGCATATTCCCAATGGCGAGACCGACATGGACGGCTGGGGCACGAGCGATTTTTGGCAAGCGCTGGGATTGGTGGACATGTTCAATGAGCTGATGACCGACCGGCGCAAGGGCGCGCGCTTCTTGCAGCCGCCAATGGTGACGTGGGGCGACGGCCCGCCCTTGGACAAGCAGAATCGGCCTTCGATCAAGTATGCGCCTAACAGCATCTATTATGTCGGCGCCACTGGCGGCATGACCATACCTGACTTCTCGAACATGTTGAAGGCGACTCACGATGAGCAGCAGGCCGTCTGGGGCGACATTCTGCGCACGATCGGGCTGTGCAAGGCCATGTTGGGCGACGTGGGCGATGTGAGCAACCGGCGCGACCGTGAGGTGCGCCTGATGTACCAGCCGGGCCGCACCAAGGTTCTGAATCGGCGCGAGGAGCGGATGCAATACTGGCAGCGCGTGCTGGGGCTTGTGGCGGACGTGTGGCGCGCGAATGATGCGGCGGGCTACAAGGAGCGCATGCTGGACGCGGACATGAGCACGCTGTCGATTGAATGTGACGACGTGCTGCCGGAAGACGTGGCCGAGATTGTGACGACGCTGACGGGGGTCAAGAATGCTGGCGGGTTGGATCGTGAGACCTACACGGGCGAGGCGATCAAAGCGCTGGGCATTGCCGGCGACGCCGCCGAGATCGCGGCCAAGGCCGGGCAGGAAGAAGCCAGCGGGCTGGGCCTGCAGTCGTGGCCGAAAGCGGGGGCCGCCGCGCCTGCATGAGTGAAAACTCGGACGCGTTGGCGGTGATCCTGGAGGAGGCTGGCGCGGAGGCGTTTCGGCGCATCTGCGCGCGGCTGTGCGGCGACCGGGTGTGGTTCCCGCACAAACGACTGGGGCTGCCGATTTCAGTGCGCATTGTGGGCTATCTGCGGGCCGGCTACGATGTGAAGCGGATCGCGCACCATCTGGGGTGCACGGTCAAGCATGTATACGCAATTCGCCGCAAAGAGCAATTTTAACCTGTATGGCTAAAACAGGTTAAAGCTACTGGCTATGATTGTGGCCACGATCATCCGGCGTGCCAGGCGGCGGGCCGGTAACGTAACAACCCAAAGGGTAACGACATGAAGACCTTGATTGTAGTGTTTGCCTTGCTGATGGCGCTGATGGCGCCCGCCGTATATGGCGCCGGTTCGTGGGTGACCAACACCCTGAGCGCGACCAGCTTCACCGCTTTGCCGGTGAGCAACTGGGCAACGCGCGACGTGTACCTGTCGCAGCCGGTGAGTTGCACCTACGTGTACATCTGGTGTTTGTCCGGGGAGTTCTTCGTCAAGTCACCAAAAACACCGTCGGTCAACTTCGGCAGCGTGACCAACGTCACGGGCGATTTGTGGACGCGCTTGACCGGCGCGGCTGCGACCAACATCCTGAAGATGGCCTATCCGACCAGTGGTATTTTGACGATCAAGACCACGAACACCGCCAACAACTTGGCGACGTTGACGTTTGAATAACGCCCGCGAGGGCACAACCGAGAAGTGAGATGAACAGCCTGATGCGCTTGATGTTTCCGTGGATGCTGTGCTTCGCCGATGGCGGTGGCGCGGCAAGCGGGAGCCAAGACGGTGGGGCGAGCGGCGCCGCGAAGACGCCGTCCGAACCTGCTGCCGGCGATAAGTCTGGCGACGCCGAAACCATCATGGTCTCCAAGAAGGACTACGAACGCCTGACGGGGCGTATTGGCCAGCTTGAGGACGGAGAGCGACGCCGCACAGATGAGAAAAAGAAGGCCGACGATGAAGAAGCAAAAAAACGCGGTGAACACGAGAAGCTTCTGCAGGAACGCGACGCCGAGTTGGCCGCCGTGAAGCCCTATCAGGAGCGCTATACGACCCGTTTTGGTCATGCCCCAAGGGAAGTTGAAGCCCTATCAGGACCGCTATACGACCCGCGTCAAAACCGCCCATGAGCGGCGCATCAAACTTGTCGATCAGTGTGATGACAAGGTGAAGGCGCAGTTCAAGAACGCCGGCGACGGCAAGGAGCTTAGCCTGGCCGACATGGAGGCCAATCTTGCCAAGTTGGACGAGTACGAAGCATTAGGGCTGTTGACACCGAAGGCGGGCGGCGACGGAAACACCGTGGTCGTGCCGGCCGCAGGGCAGCAGCATGTAACCACCAAGGCGGATAACAGCCCGCGGACGTTTGATCCGTGGAAATCTTAACCTTGGACAAAGGAGACTGACATGGCGAACGATTATACCCCGTATGTGTTGGAAGTGCTGAGTGGGCACATGCCCGTGCTGCGCAACAAGTTTGCGTTGGCGGCGCGCATCTACAATCACGGCTCGGTGAAAGGCAGCGCGCGCTGGACGCGCGATGTTGTTGGCAGCGCCGAGACCAAGACTGAAGGAACGCAGCTTGTTGGCCTGACTGACAGCACGTCGCAGAAAGTGACGCTGACGCCGGCGACGCACAAAGTCGCGCGCTTCTATCAGGAAGACGGCGAGATGAGCGTCACCAGTGTGCGCACGATGGCAGAGCAGCGCATCCCCACCAAGCTGGTGGCGTTGGTGAACGACATCGAGTCGGCGGTTGCTGAAAAGCAGAGCGAAGTGCTGACCTATCGCATTGGCGCACTGGGTGGTGGCATTTCGCGGTTGTTGTTGACGCAAGCCATCGAGAAGCTGGAACTGCAAAACGCTATCGCGCAAACGCTGGTGGTACATCCGAGCGTGAAACGCGCGATGAAGATGGACGATGAAATCCAGAAGCTGTTCCAGTATTGGCAGGGCGGTCAAGCGCAAATCGGCTCGTTCGTGCCGAACGCTCTGGAGTTCGAGGCCGTTGGCCGTAGCAACCAGATCTACCAGCCGCTTGCCGGGCAATATGTGTGCCTGGCGTTTCAGCGCGAGTGGTGCGGCATTGCCTTCGGCGATCTGAGCGGCGTTGAAGCCGGCGCTGGCCGGTTTGTCAAAGCGTATTACGACCCCGAAACGAAGATCACCTTCCGCATCGTGCAGCATGCAACCGCCGACGGCCTCGGTCAAGAGTTCCTGATCGACGTGCAGTATGACGTGGAAGTGCAGGAAGAGCAGCTCTGCGTTGCGATTCAGTGCTAAGCATTTGAGAGAATAATCAGCAGGGCTGGGCAACCAGCCCCGCTTTCACAGCATAGGAGCCAGTCATGGCGATTGCATACCTGAAATATCCGAACGGCGTTGAGGTGCCGGTCAAGGCTGCTGACGCCGCGCGCTTGCGCGAGTCCGCGATCAAGGTCAGCGAGGGCAAGGTAGTTCCTGAGATCGTTGAACCGAAGGCCGGGCCGAAGGCCGGCAAGTAACGCGCCGTGCGGCGCATGGCTCTTTTGAAATAATGCGCGCGGATGCCGCCAAGGAAGCGCTGACGCAGATCTTCGTTGATCTGACGCGCGAGTTGGCGGCGGAAGTAGTGCATGCTGAAGCATACATCACCGAGGCTCCCTATCGGCTGCGGCACCTGGAGCAACACTTCCAGCGTGTTGACGCGACGCTGCAAAAGTACTACCCGGACGTGTACAAACGTGTTCAGGCAGTGATGCCGGCGGCGTATGACGACGCCCTGGCGAAAGCCACGCAGTTTTCGGGCATGGCGCGCAACGTGCCGGGCGAGTTGGACATCCTGACGATCCAGCAGCAGCAGATTGTGCTGGAAAGCGAGTTGACGGCGGGCTTTGAGCGGGCCGGCAAGACGGCCAAACGAGTCGTTGGCTCTATGAATCTCGGCCGCGAGCAGCGGCTGGTGCTGGAGAAGGCCTACACGCGCTACACGCTGCGTGGCGGCTCGACCGATGACCTCGCGCGCGAGATATTCGACGGGCTGAACCAGACAGGCGGATTCGACCCCGCGGCGCCGTGGGCCAACGCGGTGACCGGCAAGCTGATCCAGATCAACGGCCGCAACTACAACCTGGCATCGTACAGCGACCTGGTTGCCCAGCACCGGGTGACGCAGTTGGGCAACGCGGCGGTGGTAAATCAGGCCGCCCAGGACGGCTACGATCTGTTCCAGGTGGATGACCACAACACGACGGCGGAAGTGTGCAAGCCGTTCGAGGGCACGATCTGGAGCAAGAGCGGCACGGATCCCAATTACCCGGCTCTTTCAACCTGTCCCGGAAGCGGGATTGATGGCGGCCCTCCGTTTCACCCGCGCTGCAGTCACATGCTGCTGCCGGTGATCGGCAGCGCGCGGACGGATGAGGAGCGCAAGTATCGCGCGACCGAGGCGACCGAGAAGATGCGCCAGAAGATCAAGACGTATCGCGAGCAGACGCCGCCGTGGATGAACGCCAACATTGTGTCAGTGGAAGAACTGGAACGGATTGCCGGTGGTAGTGAAGTGGCCGGATCGATGCTTAAACCAGTCTTAACTGCAATGAGCAAACCGCATCGTGATTTTAGTACGGCAATGGCTGAGGAGCCATTGTCAGAAACATATTCTAACATGAAAAAGGAATTGGAAAAGTATGCTGCGCGGGTGTATGTTGGACGTCTTAATCAGGACCGTGCGAAACAGCTTGGGGTTGCCGGTAGTGATTTGTTTGCCATGCCGGACGTGTTGGGGCACATCGCCTCACACGATGAGGTGAGCATCAACAGTCTCAACAACCTTTCTGCAACAGCAATTTCAGGTAGATTGTATCGTGACAAATTGCGTGGCACGATTGTGGCAATCAGCCCGGCGAGTCAGAAACATGTATATCTGATGGCCTTCTCCCGCGGGCAAATTGTAACTTATTTAAAGAGAAAGGCAAAAGAAATAAAGGAAAGCCGTTATGAACCAATTTGAAAGCGCCTTGGTGTGCTGCCGCCATCCCAAGCGGCCTGCCCGGCATAAAGCGAGGAAGCTCCCGGCAGGGATTAACTGAAGAACGCACCAAAGCGCTAACACAGTATACCACAATGGAAAACGGAAGTCAATGGCACAAGGACTGAGCATAACGGCGCAAGCCGAGGCGATCTCCGCGCGGATTAACCGGACGCTGAAAGCGGCGTCGGTGCGCGCGTTGAACGATGGCGCGTGGCACCTGCGCAACCTTTCGGTCAAGGCCGCCGAAACAAAGAAGGGGGCGCACCGCGAAGGCAAGCGCCTGTGGCAATCCATCAAGGTCGAGTCCGCCACGGCGCAAACCATGCGGTCACTGGTCTATCTGGACACCAGCGCCAGCGGCGTGCCGCACGCGGCCGCCGTACACGAAAACCGCCACGGCTACAACGGCCTGACCAACCGATCGGGCGGATCGTTCATGTTCGTGCCGATCCACGCCCTGGCCAACAAGCACAAGCTGCATGCGCAGGATGCCGAACAACGCGGATTGCGTGGCTGGATGGTTAATGGTGCGAAGAGCCGCCCAGTGGGTGCGTGGTCAAAACAAGACTTGCGCGATCGCGCCGCCGGCAAAGAAGTGGTCGTGCATTACCTGCTCAAGCGCTCGGTGGACATTCCGCGCAACGATCGCTGCGGCTTCCTGACCGACACGGCCCGCAACAAATGGCGCGAGATTCAAGGCGTCATGCGCAACACGGTCTGGGATGTCGTCAAAGCGTTGATGTCACAGATGACGGGAGCCCGCCGATGATCCGCCCGAACATTACCTCCTACGATCTTGCCCGGCGCTATACCAAGTACATCGATTACTCGCAGGACGCGGCGACCTACCTGCGCGCCACCGATGCAGCCATTGTCGGCACGACGCTGACCAGCGCGGCCACGGAGTTCACCGCGGCGCACGTCGGGCAGTCGCTGGTGGTCGTTGGCAAGGGCTATGCGACTATCTCAGAGGTAACGCTCGTCGCACCGGCCACGCACGCGCACAGCGCCACGCTGGACACCGCTGTTGGCGATGGCACTGCCTTGACCTTTGTGGTTGGCGCCGGCGCAGCCCAGGAGCGCGACGCCTTCGAGCTGATGAAGGTACACATGCTGACCGGCTACTCGGTCATTGTTGATGACAAACTCAAGCCACTGATCGTGGGCCTGCGCGAGCTCGCCGGCAAGTACGGCACGACCGCCGCTGCGGATCCCGACTTTCATGCCTTGGTGCCGGACGACTCGCACCTGTTTGACGAGGCGCACCGCTGGTGCTGCATGTACCAGTTCTTTTACGACCAGTCCGTTCAGGGCGGCGAGCGTTGGGCAAAGCTGGCCGGCGAAAACTTTGACCGGTATCTGTCGCACCTGTCGGCCGCGGTGACTTCGTTCTGCCGGCAACTCCTTGAAGACGGCACTCTCAGCGACGTGCAGGACACCTCCCGCATGACCTTTGTGCCCTTGGTGCGCGTATGACCTACAGCACGATCAAAGGCGTGATCGAGGCCGTCCTGGTGGCGCAGGGCCTGCACCGCTCGGACAACTTCGACATTACCCAGGAAGGCGCTTACGTGCAGGACGCCGGCTATGCCCTGGTGCGCAAGGCGCTGGCCGTTGAAACGCGCCTGGCCGAGCGCGTCAGCCAAATGAAGCTGGTCCTCACCGTGCATATCAGCACGGCCTACGAGCCGAGCGCCTATGACGACAATGACGACGCCACCGGCGCGCAGACCGAGGCGATCATGGTCGCCTTCGAGGAGATCAGCATCGACACGCTGGCGGCCCAGCAGATCAGCGCGGTCACTGTGGGCGATTCCAAGACCAGCCACGAGGCGGACGGCCGCCTGCATGAGGAGTTCGATTTAACCATCATTTACAGGCACCAACGCACATGAAGACCATTGTATACCCGGACGGCCGCACGCGCGACGTGCGCAACGAGGACGCCGACTATATCGCCGCGCGCATTTCTTCCAAGGAAGGCGTGGCCGTTTCGATTGAAGGCAGTGTGCCGGCAGAGGCGCCGGCGAAGACCAAACGCGGCAAACCCGCATTCACAGAACCAGCAGATAAGGAGTAGTTATGGCAATTCGCAATTTCATGCCGGCATCGTACAAGCGCGTCGCCGTGGGCGCCGAGAGCACCTATGGCACCGACCCCGGCTTGACCAGCGCCGCGTGCATTCCCGTCAGCGAGCCGGTCTTCAAGCAGAACGGCAGCGCCCTGGCTTACAACATGATGCGCGACTCGCGCTATCTGGGACCGCAGGCGGTCAACCGTATTTTCAACTCGCTTGACTTCAAGGTGCCGTTCTTCGTGCCCACCACGGGCGTTGGTGCTACTTGCGCTGGCACGCCGGCGTCACCGGTGGCATTCACCGTGGGTCACTGGTCGCTGGAGATCGCCGCACTGGCCACCCAGTTGAAAGTGATGCTGGGCGCCGCCGGCTGCATCGCCTACGAATGGGTGGACACCAGCGAGAAATGCATCGTCTTCCATCTGGACGAGGCGTGGACGAGCTACACGTCCGCCACGTTGTACTTTCAGGAAGTGGCGCAGACGATGAAGCTGCTCGGCGCGTTCTGCAACGTCAAGCTGAACTTCAGCGTCAGCAACCCGCTGTACTGGGAGTTCAGCTTCAGCGGCATGGAGTCGGACAAGAATCCCTATTACACCGACGGCTACACCACTCTGAACAATGGCGTGAAGACCTTGGACGGGACTCACAAGGTCGCCGTGCTTGATCCGCCGGCGGACAACCTGTGCGGCATCCTGCCGCGCTTCGAGCGCTGCATCCCGAAGGTCTGGAAGTTGGGCGACCCCGAGCCTCTTGATGCCGCCGACTACAGCGCGCTGGCCGGCTATACGTTCGACTTCGGCAACACGGTCGAAACGCGCGACGATGGCGGCAGCCCCTACGGCGTGGCCGGCCTATACGTGGCCAACGACCTGAGCGGGCAGAAGGTCACGCTCAACATCGAAATGCCGCGCACGCACAGCGACCTGCCGTATGTCACGCACTTCAAACAGTACGACATCCTGCGCTACAAGTTCACGCTGCCCGGCTCGTTCACGACCGGCATCCGCATTTCGGGTCTGCTGCAGATCACCGAGCCGCCGGCGCTGAGCAAGGATGGCAACATCATGCGGGTCGGGCTGACCGGCCTGTGCGTTCTGCCGCTGCAATCCACGGGCGACATCGGCACGAATCGCATTCACCCCTGGCTGCTCACCATCTACCAGAAGACGGCATAATGAAACGGACAGCATTGATCATCGTGGCGGCGTGTGCTATTGGCAGCGCCGCCGCGGCCGGCGTGTGGAATCCCAACCCGTTTGAGTGGGGCACGACCACCAGCGTGCTGCGCATGTGGGCGCAGGTCAACACCAACTTCCAACTGGTGGCCAGCGCGACAAATATTGGTGTTGCGTCTACTGCTTACGCGACCAACGCAGGCTGGGCGAGCGTGGCTGCACGCGCAACCAACGCCAACTGGGCGAACGTCAGCGCGACCGCGAGCAATGCGCAGGCGGCCACATGGGCTGCCACAGCCGCCAATGCCAGTAATGCAACTGACTTGTCCACCGTCAGCAACCAGTTCGTGCTGAAGTCGGGCGACACGATGACGGGCAGTTTAATACTACCTGCTGCTAATATGTTCAAAACCGCTGCTGGTAACACAATTGGAATGTATGCAGAGTATCCAGGCCATTCTGAGTTTTACTTGACAAACTGGTCATCTGGCGGATATGTGCCAATCAGCGTTGGAACTCCTGCGGACAAAGAAAACGCGGCGACCAAGGGCTATGCCGACGCGGTTGTGACCGGCGCTGTCGCCTCGGCCAAGTTCATCACTGGCGCAATCGTCAGCAACAACTTCGTGTTGCGAAAGGTGTTTAACAATGCCGCAGCAGGTGTTGGTGTAACTAATCTCATCGAAGCTGAATCCGGGGGGTCTGGCGCTCAGCTTGCCGTTATAAAACTATATCCACACGCCAGCGGAGTAACAAGCAATGCCTACATCGACGCCAGCTCTGTGAATATTAAGAACGTCGCCGCGCCTGTCGACAATAACGATGCAGTGACAAAATCATATGTTGATGCTGCAGCATACATATATTTTCTCAGCAATGGCATTCCGGTAAGAGATATTGACGTTACGTGTAATCCTATCAATATAGAGCAAAATGCATCTCCTACACTTCCTTCTGTTGATATATATGTTAAATCAACAAAATATCCATACAACATTAATATTGTGGATTTTCAAGTTTTCTACAACTCCGCACATGGGTATATGTATATAAGTTACAACGCTCCTATATATGATGGTCAGAGTGGTTATAGATGGAATGCAATAATGGATACACTTACAACAAAATATGGTGTTGATTATAGTAGCCAATATTATTCATATGGATATGTGCTTGCATTAGACGGCTCAACACCATATCAGTTGAATTGCTTTAATCAATTTTTAAGTCCTTCAACTTATTCAGTGGGAAATTCTCAAGTGTGGACTTGTACATATGCAGTAAAGCAAGACGATAAAGTTGAATTATCAAGAATCATTTATCATTTCAATATTATTCCTGGTATGTGATGACCGCCCGCGCCTACATCATTGGCTGCCCGGCTTTGGGGCTGCATGAGGCGGTTGCCGACGCGCTCGTGTCAAAGCAGCGGCTTGAGCAACTCGGCTGGACTGTGGTCGGCTGCAACACAGAGCCATTGTTTGGCAAGGCCGGCTGGCTGGACGTCCGGGACAAGCTGTCCGGCGCGGACAAGGCGCTGATCTACTATTCCGGCCACGGCTATGCGGGCAAGGTTGACGGCAGGATCGAGACGGGCCTTTACTCCGGGACGTGCATCTCGCACGCATGGCTGATGGCCAACGTGCTTGTGCCGTTGCGCGCCACGACCAAATATCTGATCCGGATCGATGATGCGTGCTACTCGGGCGGCACCCTTGGCGGGCGCGCCCTTGGCGCAACACCTGGCACGTACAAGCAACGCGTGAAATGCGCGCTGTTGACGGCCGGCGCGCAAGAGCCCGCAATCAACGAGCACTACAAGCCGATAGACGCGGGAGATGTGGCGGTTGCCGCGTGCAGCGCCCGGCAGTATTCGTACGGCTATTTTGATGGTGGCCTGACCGAGCCATATCACCCGCTGAATACCTGCGGCCGGTCGCTGTTCACGCAATGCTTCTGGTCGGCCGTCATGGCGTGCGACTACGCACCGGGCCGGTCGCTGAACGAAATAAATATCTCGACGCAGTGGCGCTGCGAGAACAGCCTCAAGAGCTTTGCAAAGCACGCCGGCTGGCTGACAATCGAACCTGGCGTGAAGTGGCCCGTCCCGAACGTCATGCTGCGCAAGGGCAAGGGCGTGCCGGATAATATTCTAATCGCGTGACCTATGCCGCCGAAAGACGAACACGAAGTTGAATGCCTTCACCCGGAACTGTGGGTTGAAATCCGCGCGGAGCTGAAAGCCATCCAGCACGCGCAGAACAATATGAAGTCGGTGTTGAACGACATCCATGCCCGCATGTTCGTTGACAATGGCGTGGCCTGCCACCAGACGCGCCTGCAGGTTGTGGAACAAAAGCTGACTGCTATTATCTGGGCGGTGTGCGTCACAAGCACGGCGCTGATTGGCTTGGTAGTCCAAAGCGTATGGTCACTGATTGAATCCCGCGCAAAATGATGCACAAACCAAAGATGGCGCTGCCGCTTATTCGCTCCTTCGTGGCAATCGGCTTGTTCGCTTTGCTGCCGGGCTGCTCTGGTTTGCACGGGATCACGGCCAACGAGCAATGGCTCAATTCGGGCAGCATCACGAATGATCCGGTCAAAATCATGCTGCGCGAGCGCGCGCTGGTCGGCGGCGACTTCATGCAGCAGCTCGTGACCGAGTGCGCCATGGCCGACGTGCGCAACTCCGGCTTTGGCGACGTGACCCGCACCGTCAATTACGATGGGATCAACAAGACATTCAGCTTCACGCTCGACACCAAGAACAGCGGCTGGATCAACAGCATGTGTGGTATCCCGGTCAGTCTTGGGCAGGGATTGTTTAGTTGGCTGGCCACTATGGCAAGTGGCGCCAAATCATTCTTCTAAAAACAGGGGCAGTATGAAAGCGACAGGCAAACTGGTAGTGATGGGATTGGTAATGTCGGTGGCTATGCAGTTGATGATCCTGCTGACGGGATGCTCGACCATCAGCAATTGGTTTGGCGCGAACGCCACCAATTATGTTGATGACGTGATCGGGCTGATCACCAACAACATTGACGCGATCAAGACCACGGGCACCGCGCGGCGCGCCGTCATCGGCTACTGCCGATCGGTGGATCCGGACGCTTACGGCGGCTGGCCTGGCGACCTGCCCGACACGGACGTGGATGGCGAGACGGTCGCCCAGATGTGCCGCGACGCGGGCTTTGCTCCGGGCGAGATTGTCGTGTTGACCAACCAAGATGCCACGGCCGCCAACTTCGAGCGCGCCATAAAAGACGCCTGCGCCGTGCTGGGCAGCAACGATCTGCTGGCCGTGTTCTTCAGTGGCCATGGCGGCCAGGTTGCCGATCCGCTTGACCCCAGCGAAGAGGACGGCATGTCCGAGACGCTCTGCCTGTACGACGGCCAGTACGTTGACAACCGCTTTGGCATGCTTCTCCGCCAGATGCCGGCGCACCTGCGCCTGTGGTTCTGTACCGACACCTGCAACAGCGGATCGAATTACCGCAACCTGCCGCCGGCGCAGCGGCCCAAGCTGGTCTTGCGCGGCTTTGTCCCGCGCACGGACGAGGGCACGGTGCAGGTGATCCATTGGGGCGGCTGCGCCGATGGCGAGACGTCCCAATCGACCGGCAGCGGCGGCACGTTCACGACCGCGATTGTCGATGCCAGTGATCCGGCCGGCACATGGAAGAGCTACCCGCCCAAGATCAAGGCGGCCATGAAAGGCAGCGGCCAAGTCCCCTACTTTGGCGAGTACGGCCCGGTGTCCGATTACTTCCGCAACTCCCTGTTCCTGCGGTGAAAGGTGAGCCTGTTCACCGCATGGCCGACGATGACGACGATGAAGACCTGCCGCCAGAAGATTATGATGAACCCGCCGCGTTTGACCCGCAGGACGCTGGAGAGCCGATGACCGGGCAATTCCTCACGCCGCTGATCATGCAGAATGTGGACGGCACGACCTTTATTTTGCATGAGCCCTTGGTCTATCGGCGCGTGTGCGGCGAGATAATCACCGTGCCGAAAGGCTTTGACCACGACTTGGCCAGCGTGCCGTGGCTGTTCCGCCGAGTCTTCCCTCGATCGGGGCTGTACAATGATGCCGCCGTGGTGCATGACTGGCTCTACGAGACGCGCAAGATCGGCCCGCATGTTATCTACAGGGCTGAGGCCGACGCCGTGTTTCTGGAGGCGATGAAGGCCCTTGGCTGCGGATGGCTGACCAGGACGCTGATCTATCGCGCCGTGAGGGTGGGCGGCTGGATAGTGTGGAACAGGCGGCGCATGAACGCCGAACGATGAACAATGAACGAAAAACCATGAATCACATCAGCGAAGAGGAAGAGCGGCAGTTTGAGCGCATGATCTGCCGCAGTGCCAAGGTCATTTTCTGGCTGATTATCTGTGCGGCCATCGTTTCGTTCGTGGTGACGGTGTGAGCAAACGGAGATCAGCGTTGCCCGCGCAAGAGATTGGCGGCAACATCAGTGCCGGCGCCGTGGGCTGCCCGGCCAAGAAACAGCCGATCCGGCTGATGTGCTACAACTGCGATCAAATTGTGCTCAAGCCGCAGCAATGCCCGCGGTGCGGGATCGCGATTACAGCCGACGATCGCGAAGTGAACTAGAGCAGGACTAGAGCAGATTTTCCAAGAAATTTTCAGGCTATTGCAACCGTGCTAGTTGCGACGCAAACCCAAGGGGTTCAAATCCCCTTGGGGTCGCCACTTTTTTACCCAAAAATATCCGCAAAAACCCAGTGAAATAGGGCTATTGGTGGGCATTCCAGCCCAATACCGCCAAACCGCCCCAAGTGCCATAAAATGACCCAAAACCACATAGAGACGAGTACCCGGCGTGTACCAATTTAGTATCGCATTACCTGTTTATATTGGCAATCCGTCAGCAACTTCGTCCATTTCCCGTACACTTAATCGCCGCGCCCGCATACTTCCGTGCCTTCGCGACCTCGTAAAACGCTTGTCGTCGGTTCAAATCTGATCCCGGCATGGATTGGTGCTGCATCCCGCACGGGAGATCAACAAGAAAAGCGGATTTTGCGCCGGATTTTCACTAATGCTCGTTGAAATGCGTCGGCACGAACGGCTGGTCCGGAACCATTGGCACATCCCCATTGCAACATTCGTTGATAATGCTATTCTATATGCAGCGTAACCAAAGAGCGTATCCGAAATGAAAAATCCCGCCACATCCCGCCCGATAGCCGGCGTGCCGCAATTCGAAAAATGACATACTGCGGCTTTTTGTGTATAATATGTGTGATATACAAAGGCCCAGTCACATAATTACATAGTTGGCTTGGACAGTAGGCACTAACCAATGTGAAGGAATGCCACCTGTGAACATCTTCATAATAATTGCTCTTGCTCTCGTGCTCGTGGTAATGTTGGTCTTCATCTTGGTCAAAGATCAACGCGGTGAGGATGATAAACGTCGTGCTGCCCGGAAATTCCTTCAACAGGATCGAGACCTCAAAAAATAGGCCGGGGACGTGACGGTTGCGCCGATCGCCTGCTCGCTACACCAAATGAGCCCGTCATAGTCAGGCGTGGTCTGCTGCGGGGCGTGCAGGCCCACGTCGTTATTGTGAAAAATTATTTTTTTGTGCGTGCCGCCGCGTTGTGGCCGCGCAGGTCGTCGCGGACGATGACACCCGCGCCATCTCCCTCAGCAAATCAACTTGTTAAGACTATTGCGGCACCCCAGTCCATACCCGTTTGCCCTCCGTATGCAAAAAACCGGGGATGACCAGTCGCTTGGTATTGACATTCGCGCCGGGGTGTGCTATAATCATGTCAGGATTACGATGAAGAGGCACTGCGAAAGGTTTCGTCCTTAGCGGTGCCTCCTCCTTTATAGGCCAATTTGTCGGCCAGATCGTTCAGATACTGGATCCGCTCGCGACCGGCCTTGCGCAGCAGCACCGAACACGTGTCGCGACATGGGCTGAGCACCGCGCGCAGTTTCCCGGATTCATAGAGATACTTCACCAGACAGTGAAAGTCACCATCGCTGGTGACGATGA
>JAPLST010000512.1:11577-12311 GCA_026398485.1 bacterium | reverse complement strand
GTCAGGCCCTTGACCGCCGCGGTCGTCGCTGCGCCATTTTATCACCGGCGTGCGCGCGCATGCAGCAACGGCGGTCAGGGCCTGACCGCCCTACCTCACCCTCCGGCCACGCACGCGCAGGACTCACAACAAATTTGGCTACCTTGGGTTCGCATTTTCCCCTATATCGGAATTTCAGTGTCTGATTTGGAGAACAACGGGTTCAAAAACGGCGTCGGAATCAGGCATCAGCGGTTGCGATCAAGCTGGGTGGTGATGATCCGCCAGTAACCCGCGCCAAAGCAGATGGCGCCCCACCCGGCGATGGCAACCAGGTCGCTGGCCAGCAACGGCCCGCCGCCGGCCATCACGGCGCGCGTGCTGCGGAGAAAATAATACGTGGGCGTGCAGGCCGCCAGCACTTGGTCATAACGGGTCATCACCAGCACCGGCGTCAGCGCCCCGCTCATGAACATCAACAGAAAAATAAGCAGTACCGCCAGGTCGGCATACAACACGTGGCGCCGGCATAAGGTCGCCAGCAGGAAGAACAGTCCGGCCGCCGCAAATGACTGCAGCGCCAGCGCGCCCAGCCAGGCAAACCAGGCGGACGGTACCGTCCACGCCACGAACGGCCGGGACAGCGCCATGGCCAGCAGCACCATCAGAAAAGTGAAGAGGACATTGGCGGCGACGCGGCAGCCCACCCAGACCGCCGGCGGCGACGCCGCCAGCAGATAGCGGTGTACCGTGCC
>JAPLST010000512.1:0-11539 GCA_026398485.1 bacterium | reverse complement strand
GCCGCTTTCCATGGCGGACAGCCAGAGCAGGCCGCAATTGACCGAAGCCACGGCAAGGATCAGAAACGGCAGCAGGCTGGCCACGACATGCAGCGTCATGCGCTCGGGCGTGTAGCTGTTGTGATCCTGCGTGAGGAGCCGGCCGGCGACCGGGCCGTCCGTGACGCGCGCCGCCGTGCGCATCAGCAGCACCGCCACTTCGCGGTCCAGCATTGGATCGCGACCGGAAAAAGTCATGTGGACCGACTGCACCGCGTCGTTGCTGATGGTGATGATGCCGACAATCCGGTCGCTGGCAAGATCGCGCCGGGCGTGGGCCAGCGTGTCGTAGCGCACGATGCCGGCGTTCACCCGCTCAAACTGCCGGGCCACCCGCCGCGCCATGTTCGTGCTGGTCGTGACGACGCCTAGACAGACATGCGGACCAAAGGTGATCGTCAGCATGCGCGTGCACGTCAGGCTCAGGAGGATGTGCTTGGGCGTGCGCAGCCAGGTGCGCAGCTCGGCCAGAAACAACAGGCCCATCAAGTCGGCGAGCTGTCTCATGCCCGGTCCGGCTCCTGTTGCGTGCGCAACGCCGCGAGATAGGCCGCCTCAATGTCCGGCCGCGCCATGGTGGCACTGGCAGCCACCCGGTGCGCGGGCGTGCCATTGACCATCACCACGACCTCCGAGCAGAGACCGTGGGCCTCCTCGAGATAGTGCGTCGTCAGCAGCATGGCGGTGCCGGCCGCCGCCAATTGACGCAGGCAATCCCAGAGTGCTTGGCGCGCTTCGGGATCCAGCCCCAGGGTCGGTTCGTCCAGCAGCAGCACTGCCGGCGTGTGGATCACCGCCGCCGCCAGTGCGGCGCGCTGGCGCATGCCGCTCGAGAGCTGGCCGACCCGCCGCTGGACAAACTCCTCCAAATGAAATTGGGCGATGACGTGCGCGCAGCGCGTGGCCCGTGCCGCGGCGTCCATGCCGTATAATGCCGCTTGCAGATGCAGTGTCTCGTCCACACGCATTTCTTCCTGCATCGGCACATCGCGCGACACCAGCCCGAGCCGCGCCCGCTGGGCTGCATCCGATCGGACGAAGCGCTGGCCGCACAGCAGCACCGTGCCGGCATCGGCCGCGATCAGCCCGGCGCAAATCCGGATCAGGGTCGTCTTGCCCGCGCCATTCGGCCCCAGCAAGCCCAGAATCCCGCCCGCCGGCACCGCCAGCGAAACGGCGCGGTTCGCCCACAGCCCGCCGTAGCGCTTGCTGATCCCTTGCACCGCCAGCGACGGCGCGCCAAGCGCGTGGCCCGCCGCGATCATTGTAGTGGGGCTGTGTTGTGCATGCTGCAATAATACCAGGGTGGGAACCCGCGTGTCAAACGCATAAGATTTTGCAAAAAAAACCGCGCTACCGCCGCTGGCGGACTAACCGGGGCCCGCGGCAGCAACCGCGGTCAGCGACCGCAACGATCACCGACCGGGTTGCCTTACTTCTTTTGCCGCGAAAGAAATTTCGTCACCGGCTGCCGGCGTAACGCTTGGCCATGGCTTCACACGAGATGCACTTGATCTTCGGCGCGTTGCCGGCTTGGCCAAAGGCAATCATGCGCTCTTTGCAGACGTCGCGCATGGCTTCGCGCGCCGGCTTGAGATAGTCGCGCGGGTCGAATTTTTCGGGCGACTCGGCAAACACTTTGCGGATCGCGCCGGTGATCGCCAGGCGACTGTCGGTGTCCACATTGATCTTGCGCACGCCATTCTTGATGCCGCGCTGGATTTCCTCGACCGGCACGCCAAAGGTCGGCTTGATCTTGCCGCCGTACTTGTTGATGATGTCCTGCAAGGCCTGCGGCACGCTTGACGAGCCGTGCATGACCAGGTGCGTGTTGGGCAATTTCTTGTGGATCTGCTCGATGGTTTTCATCGAGAGCACATCCCCGGTCGGCTTCTGCGTGAACTTGTAGGCGCCGTGGCTGGTGCCGATGGCAACCGCCAGCGCGTCCACGCCGGTCTGCTTGACAAAATCAACCGCCTGCTCCGGGTCGGTCAAGTGCTTCATCGCTTCGGCACTGGAGAGGCCGGCGCCGTGCCCGTCCTCAATCCCGCCCAGGCAGCCGAGTTCGCCCTCGACCGTGATGCCCAGCGTGTGCGCAACATCCACGACATATTTCGTGACGCCCACATTGTACTCGAAGGTTGAGGGCGTCTTGCCGTCTTCCGAGAGCGAGCCGTCCATCATCACGCTGGTGAAATTCTGGCGCATGGCACTGAAACAGGTGCTCGGGCCGTTGCCGTGATCGAGGTGCATGGCAATCGGAAGATCGGGATACAGTTCGGCGGCCGCCAGCATCAAGTGGCGCAGATAGGCATCCTGCGAGAAGCTGCGGGCGCCGCGCGAGGCCTGGATGATCACCGGACTGTCGGTTTCGCGGGCGGCCTCCATGATGGCCTGGATTTGTTCCATGTCATTGACATTCAGCGCGGCAATGCCGTAGTTGTTTTCAGCCGCGTGATCGAGCAGAATGCGCATTGGTACGAGGGGCATGGCCGTCCTTACTGTTGTGTTGGGTGCAAAAAACATCACGGTTCAACCGTGGGCCGGCAGTGCGCCCGTTGCGCGCCGCGGCATGGACATAGTATAGCCAATCCGCGCGGCGGATGCAACCCGGATTCCGCGCTAAAGTGATTAAGGGAATGCGAATATCCAATATCCAACAAGGAATAACCAATGATAAAGTTCTGCGCAGATACTTCGCACTTGGTTATTGAGTGTTCGATATTGGATATTCATCTCTCCTGCCAGACCCCCACGACCTCGCCACTGCTGTAATGGGAGGGGCTTCCATGCCCCGATGCAGCAGAATCGCCGCGCGGAGGCGGCTCCCGTTTTTTTCATGCAGAGACCCCCACGACCTCGCGTCGTGGGTGAATGAGATTGAGTAACAAGGCGCGCCGGCACCTTTTTCTCAATCTCTGCTTCCACCAGTCCCGCCGGCGGCGCATGCGCGTCAACGTAAGAGCAGAAGAGCCATGCAGTCCCTGTGATGGTTGGCGACTTGTCGGGCCCGTCCCGTGGGATGATCCAGCCGAGTAGGGCAGGCTACCCAGCCTGCCATCTCTAGTTCCTCAGCACGATAATCCATAGCATGGCCAGCCCAGTCGCACAGCCAAGAGATTCAGCAGTGACAGGCTGGGTAGCCTGTCCCACCTCAGATGCGTAACCACTTTGTGTGCAGGCAAGTGCGCGCTAAGTTGACGCGCATGCGCCGCCGGCGGCGATCGGTGGGGCGCCTGAGGTCTGAATACGCAGAGACCCCCACAACCGTGGGCAACAGCACAAACACATCGCTGGACTGGACCGCGGCCGGACCGCGGCCGGCTTGACAAATCGGCCGACAATCAGTAGCATAGTGCCGCTGCAGCAAAGAAAGACAGCGCTGTGGCAGCGTGCAAACATGCCGAGCGGCGCAAGGCCGCGTAATCGTTGCGAGGTCAACCAGTACCACCATGATTATTCCCAAACGCATTTTCTTCACCAAGGGCGTCGGGCGCCACAAGGAAAAGCTGCAGAGCTTTGAGGCTGCGCTGCGCAACGCCGGCATTGCCCACTGCAACTTGGTGACGGTCAGCAGCATCCTGCCGCCCAAGTGCAAAATCGTGCCGCTCAAGACCGGCTTGAAAGAACTCAAGCCGGGCGCCATCACCTTTGTCGTCATGGCGCGCGCCGAGACCAACGAATCGGGCCGCCAGGTGGTGGCATCCATCGGCGCGGCCCAACCGTCGCATCGCGATTCCTTCGGGTATTTGTCGGAGCATCATGGCTATGGCCAGACGGACGAGACCGCCGGCGATTATGCCGAGGACTTGGCGGCGACCATGCTGGCCACCACGCTGGGCATCGATCTTGACCCGAACACGGCCTGGGACGAGCGCAAGAAAGAGTATAAAATGAGCAAGCAATTTGTGCGCGCGACCAATATCACCCAATCGGCGCGCGGCGACAAAAACGGTTTGTGGACCACCGTCGTGGCCGTCGCCGTGATGCTGGAGTGACCTCGCGCACCCACGGCGGCCGGTGGCCTGATCACCGCGTGCGGGGTGGCGGCGCACCACGCCGCGCAGGACGTCCCGCATGACCCACATCATGGATATATTTGCCGCGCGGGCAGTGCGCCTGCGGGCGCGCATCGAGGCGTTTCTGGCGGCCGAAGCGCAGAACTCGGCCACCATCAGCAAATGGGCGGCGGATGCCTTGCCGCGCTTGGCGGCCTTTGCCGGCCAAGGTAAGTTGCTGCGCGGCAATCTGGCATTGCTGGGCTGTGAATTGGGCGGCGGCTCCTTGACGGACGGCTTGTACGACATCGGCGCGGCGCTTGAAATTGTGCATTCAAGCATCTTGGTGCATGACGACATTATTGACGAGGACTTGCAACGGCGTGGCGCGCCGACGTTGCACGCGGCCTATGCCCGCCAATTTGCCGCGACGGCCGGGTTGGCGCCCGCGCGCGCCCGGCGCGTCGGCGAGGCGCTGGCAACCTGTGCCGCGGATGCCGGCTTCTTCGCGGCGTACTCGCTGCTGTGCGACGCGGCGCCGGAAGCCGAAGTGCTGCGGCGGATTGTGCGGGTGTGGTCGCGCGAGTTTGCACATGTGGCCTTGGGCGAAATGGATGATCTCGAACTGTCATTGTCGGGTGCGCCGGCGAGCTTGGACAGCATTCTCCAATTCTACCGCTCGAAAACGGCGCGCTACACCTTTTGCGTCCCGCTCGAAACCGGCCTGCTGTGCGCGCAGGCGCCGGCAACGATCATGGCGCCGGTGCGCGCGTTGGGCGAGCAACTCGGCATTATTTTCCAAATCAAAGATGATGAACTCGGCCTGTTCGGCGAGGCGACCGAGATCGGCAAGCCGGTCGGCTCGGATGTGATGCAAAACAAAAAGACGGTGTATCATCATTTCTTGTTTGCGCAGGTCGGCGCGGCGGATGCGGCGCGCCTGCGCCTGCTGTTTGGCGCGGCGCAGGTCAGTGCCGCCGACATGGCCTACGTGCGCCAGATGTTGGTGGACAGTGGCGCGAAAGCAGCGGTGGATGCCCTCGTCGGCACCCATGCGCGCGCCGCGCATGCCTGTGTGACCGCGATCCCGGTCGCCGCCGCACAGCAAGAGCAGCTCCGCCAACTCGTCGAGTATAGCATCACCCGTACGAAATAAGCATGCGCTGGCTTGGTCCCCTCCTGTCCGCCTCGCGCCCGCGCTTGTGGATATATCTGGGCGGGACGTATGCCGTGGGTGTTGTGCTGGGCGCGCACAATCTGCACGACCTGTTGGCGTGGCGTTGTTGGGCCCATCTCGTGTTTTTCCTGCCGTTTGCAAACCTGCTGCTTTATGGCATCAATGCGCTGTGCGATGGCGAACCCGCCGAATTGCAGGACACGCCGGACACGGTCGCGCAACGCGTCATGCCGCAGCACCGCAGATTGGTCACGTATGGCGTCCTGGCCGCCGTGGCGGCACTGTGCGTCTTGCTTGGACTGGCCCGGGATTGGCACGAGCAGTTGTTGCTGGGCCTGTTCCTGGTGCTGGCGGTGCTGGATGGTCTGCCGCCGGTGCGCTTGCAGGCCCGGCCGTTTTTTGATTTATTCGCCAGTGTCCTCTTTGTGCTGCCGGCCTTTTTGGGCTACTATCAAACCAGCGGCCAGTATCCCGCCATCCTGGTCATGGTGGCCGCCCTGTGCTGGACCAGCGCGCTGCGCCTGCTGTCCGCCGTGCAAACTATTCTTCCTGACCGCGATGCCGGCGTGCGCACGACGGCAGCCGCACTGGGGGTGCGCACGTCACTGCTGGTGTGCGCGCTGCTGTGGAGCGGCTTTGCCCTGGTTGTTGTGCTGCAAGGCTATCTCATGCCGCTGGGCATGGTGGTGTTCGTCTATCCGCTGCTGGGTTTTTATCTCTTCGAGCATTTTGAAATGGGGGCGCTCGCGGCGACGTGGCTGCCGTGGTTGAACGGGGCGCTGGGCGGCGGCGTGATCGTGCTGGCGCTGGCGCGCCTGGCCTGACACAATGTTCCATCCGCTGCACGTCTATGTGCATCTGCCGTTTTGCGAACGCAAGTGCGGCTATTGCGCCTTTGCCAGTCTGGCTGGCCGGCGCGACCTGCATGCGGCGTATGCCGCCGCGCTGGTGCGCGACATCACGCAGTACTGCACCACGTTTGCCCGCGCCGACATCTTTTTTGTGTGGCAGTCCCTGTATCTCGGCGGCGGCACGCCATCGTGCATGGCGGCGGAACTGCTTGCACACGTCATTGACTCCGTGTGGAAAAACGGCCGCTGCGTGGCCCCTATGGAAGTCACCGTCGAATGCAATCCGCATTCGTTGTCGGCCCGCTGGATCCGCACGCTGCGGGCGGCGGGCGTCACCCGCTGGAGCATCGGCGTGCAATCCCTGGCCGCAACCGAGCTAACGGCGCTGGGCCGCTTGCACACGCCGGCCCAGGCGCGCGCCGCCTTTGCCATGCTGCGCGCGCAGCATTGCGCCAATGTGTCGGTGGATTTGATGTATGGCATTCCCCAGCAAACGACGGCAACGTGGGAGGACACGCTGCGCGAAATCACGACGCAGTGGCAGCCCGAGCATGTTTCGTTGTATGCGCTGAGCATCGAGCCTGGCACCCGCTTCGCCCGCTATCAGCAGGAAGGCGGGCACGGCTGGCACTGGCCGGACGGCGACGCCATGATGGACTGGTACTGGCGGGCGGAAGAACTGTTGGCGGCCCAGAACTATGCCCGCTATGAAATTTCCAACTATGCCCGGCCGGGCTATGCGGCGCGGCATAACCTGGCGTATTGGGACACGGCCAAGGAATATTGCGGATTTGGCGCGGCCGCGCATTCGTATTGCCAGCCCGCGCCGGCCGCGCCGCGCCGGCGTTTTCGCGCGATTCGCGCGCCCGGCGAGTACATCCGGCGCATGCAGGCCGGCCAGCCAGTGCGGGTCTGCGCGCGGGCGCTGACACGCCGGCAGTCACTCGGCGAAGACATCTTTCTGGCGGGTCTGCGCGCGTGCGCTGACACGCGGGCAGTCACTCGGCGCAGACATCTTCCTGCGCTTGCGCCGCACCAGCGGCGTGCTGGTCGGCCCTGCGCATCAACAGCATTTTGGCGCACAGATTCAGCGACAAATCCAGGCCGGTTTGCTATACTATTGCGCGCCGGACACTATTGCGCTGACCCGGCGCGGGATTGAGCTTGCCAATGATGTCATGGCTGATTTTGTCTGAGCGGCGGCGCGCCACACCCCGCGGGTAGCCGGCATGGAGCAGTACCGCACCATTGCCATCCCCGCCGCGGCGGACTATGTCGTGCAGCGCTCGCGCTTTCATGCCACGCTGTTGCCGACGGCGGATCTGGGCGCGGCGCAGGCCGGCGTCCGCGCGGCCGGCGCGTTGCATCCGCAGGCAACTCATTGCTGCTGGGCGTGCCGGGTCGGCTATCCGGACCGGCCGGAACAGCAGGCCAGCGATGCCGGTGAGCCGGGCGGCACGGCTGGTAGGCCGATCATGGCGGCGCTGACGCGCGCGGAACTGTGGAATGTGGCCTTGGTGGTCTGCCGCTATTTTGGCGGGATCAAGCTGGGCGTGCGCGGCCTGATTGACGCCTATGGCGCGGCGGCCGACCAGGTTGTTGCCGCCGCCAGCGTCGTCGAGCAACAGCCGCTGGTGACGATGCGGCTGACCGCACCGTACCGCGCGTTTGACACGCTGCGCCACCGCCTGCTGGCACTCGGCGGCACGCTTGGCGCTTGTGAATTTGCCGGCGAAGTCCGCTGCACGGTGCAAGTGCCGCGGGCGCAGGCGGCCTGTTTTTGCCAGGAAGCCCGGGATCTTGGCGTACAAAGTGAACCACTGTGAATATATTGCCCAACGGCACGTCTAACCCCGTAGATGACAGGAGCTCCCCGGCAGCGCATCTGGCAGCCGGTCGAGACAGGAATGATTGACAGACCAGCAGTGCATGACGAGACCAGTGATGGTGAGCTTGTCACCGCTTTTCAAGGCGGGGACGAGCAAGCCTTCGTGGTGATCGTCAACCGCTACAAGCACCGTTTGACGCGCTTGGCGCTCGCGGTGGTGCACAACGAAGAAGACGCCCTCGATATTGTGCAGGACGCCTTCATCAAAGTGTACCACGGCCTGCCGCAGTTCCGGCAGACCAGCGCCTTGTACACCTGGCTGTACCGCGTCGTGATGAATCGCGCGATTGATGTGGTGCGCCACAAGCAGCGCACGCTGATGGAGCCGGTGGACGAGCCGCCGGCCGAGCTGCCGGATCCGTCGGATGCGAACCGGCCGGATCGCGAGGCATTGCGCGTCGAGCTGCGCACGCACATCTTCGCCGCCGTCGACAAGTTGCCGCGCAAACACCGCGAGGTGGTGCTCTTGCGCGAAGTCGAGGGCCTCAGTTACAAGGAAATCGCCGATTCCTTGGGCTGCTCGGAAGGCACGGTTATGTCACGCTTGTTTTATGCGCGCGAACGCTTGCGTCAGGAATTGGAACCCTACTTGAAAGGTGCAACATGAACCGCAACAAAAAAACAGTCTTGGCATGGGTTGACGGCACGCGCCCGGGCGAGCCGCCGGCGCCCCGCATTGCCCAGGCCGCGCAGGCACACGCCCGCATTGCGGCCCTGGTGAAACAGGCTTATACCCAGCCGTTGCCGGAGCATCGCCTGGCCTTCATGGCCGAGCGCGTCGTGGCGCGCGCCATGGCGGAACCGCCCCTGACGTGGGCGCAACGCTGGGCCGCCTTCTGGCTGCGGCCGGTCGTCGCCCTGTCCTGCGTCGCCGGCGTGCTGGCACTGATTGCCGCGTGGAATTACCTGCCCGTCCGCCAATTACTGCAGCGCCATGCCGCGCGCGCCTTCGTCATCTATCGCACCCACGACGGCACCCCGGTCTTCAAACCAATCGAATATCAACGCGTGACCCCGACGGAGGACAAGCATGGCAGCACATAATCATGGCTGGTTGATCGTGGCGTGGGCGCTGGGCACCACGCTTATGGCGCACGCCGCCGGGCTGCAACACCCAACCACACCGGCTGCCACAGCCGCGCCCACCCGCCCGGCAATGCTCAGCCCGGGCAGTCCCATCAGCGTCTCCACCGCCGCAATACCCGCGGCGTGCAGCGAAACCAGCCCGCAACTCCCGGAAAAACCAACCCAACCACTATTGCGTCTGCAGTCACCGCCGGTCGCACCGGCCGGCAGCGTCAGCCAGGCCACCGCCACGGCCGCAGCCATCCACGGCGCCACCTACAAAGTCAGTGCGCGCCTGTATCTCACCGGCGAGGCCGCCAAGCGCGAGAGCCGCGCTGGTTGGTCGCATTTGCGGCGCAACGAGACCAATCTCGTCGCCATGCTCGAGTATCACGACTATCACTTGTTGCAGCGCAACGAACAACGGGTGCCGGTGAACAGTTCATGCACGCTGTCACTGCGGCACACGGGTAATGTCTCGATCATGCCGCTGGGCATGTCCGCCGGCGCCATTCGTGCGCGCATCATTTGGGAAGTGCCCAACTATGATGCCTGGGAAACGCAGGTGACCTTGACGCCCAACAGCCGCTCACTGATTGGCAGCCCGGAGCTGCCCGGCGGCGATGTGTATCTGCTGTCAGTCGTGATCCGCTGACGCTCGTCTGCGGGTTTGCCCGCCTGTTTTTCGTTTGAGAAAATTCGTCCGCAACGAACGAATTTCAGGGTGTTCAAAATGTCCGTTTATTTCGTCAGAACAGGTCGTGGATGGCGTATGCAAATGTGCTGCGGGTTGGTGTGCTGAGACCCCCACGATCCCGCCGTTGACGGGATCGTGGGTGAATAAGATTGAGTAACAAGGCGCGCCGGCATCCCCTTCCCAATCTCTGCGTCCACCATTCCCGCCGGCGGCGGGATCGGCGGGGCGCAACAACACATACAAATCGCCTGATCTGCATCCAAGGCGCGCATTCAGGCGGATGAATTCGTTGGAGTTCAAGTTTAGCTTGTCGGTTAAATTCTCGCGCGGTGCAACGCACTACAACGCACAACCATGCTAAATCCACATTCGTTCGTGAGGAACGAATGTATTCAACGGCACAAGCTGAAGCTTGTACTCCAACTGCGGTGCTTGCGCAAAAATTATTATGTCATTGTCAAAACTGTCAAAAAAACTGTCAAAATTATTGATTTTCCCGTGAAAACCTGTTAGAATAGTTCCCATTAGCGCACGCGGCGTTTCGTAACGCCCGTCGCTAATGAGTTTTTTGACCGTGCTCTGACTAACTGTAGTTCAAGAAAGGATGGCCACATGACAGCGTTCGTCACTCTCGCGCGCCGTTTCTTCTGTGTTTTGCTCAGTTGCCTCTTGCTCGGCACGCAGACCTATTATAGTTGTGCCGCGGTCGCCACCCTGGTGCCGACGCCGATGCCGCCCGCCGACGCGCTGCACTCATCGCTCGCCATGCCTGCGGCACTCCCCGCCGCGCTGACCGCGCTGGATACGCAGATCGCCGCCGTCTGCATCGGCGCGCAATCCTACACCTGGCCGGCGATCGTCATCACCGACGCCCAGGCCGACACGCTGCTGCGCAACGTCTACACCGCCGGCTGCACCGTCAAGCGCATCTATCAGAAGTCGTCATCCGACACCACGCGCATCGCCTATTCGGCGAGTTATTGCAATTCATTGCTGGCCTATGGGCGCTATGCCTATTCGCGCGCGCAGTATCGCGAGTCGTCCCAGGCCTTTCTGCGCGTCCTCGAACATATAAACGCGCTTCCCGTGACGTATTGTTTCCAGTTCGATCAGAATTATGCCGCACTGGCCGACACCGGCGTGAAGAACGCCGCCAATGCCTGGGCGGTGATCACGACCGGCAACGAACCCAAGATCACCACCGATGAGCCGACTGGTACTGCACAGAACAGCGAACAGGCCAGCACGGCAACCTGCAATGGAAAACAAACCAGCACCGCGCCCCCACCCGAAAGTAAGGCTCCCGCGCTTGGCTGCCCCATCCATTCCGTCGATGCTGACACGCTCAATGTGTTCTTGACCGACATGCCGCTGGCGTATCAGCCCGTCAAAGGCCCGCCGGTCGAGCTCAAACTGGTGTACAGCGCCACGCGCACCACGCCAAGCTGCCTCGACCGCAAATGGCACTGCTCACTGGATAGCTGGCTGACGATCATCAGCGCGTCCGGCTGGCCGCGCCACGAGTGGCCACTGTCCCAACCCCTGAGCGAAAAGATCAACGGGCAAGACAAACTGATCACGGCCGTGCAGATCGTCACGCCCTCCGGCCGACTCGACATGTATACCTATAATGGCTGCGAACCCATTGGCCCGCTCGAAAGCAACACGTTTCGTGTTTATTTCCGCAGTGGCGAGGACGATCCGCGTGACGCACACATTGCCCATCGCGCCAACACATTGGCGCTGGATGTGCGCGCCACGCGCGAGGATTACAATGGCTATATTCACTGGACCTTCGAGCAGGCCGTCGCCAGCATGCCCGAT
>JAPLST010000472.1:24683-31145 GCA_026398485.1 bacterium | reverse complement strand
GCGCGCGCGCTGGCGTGGCTGGTGGTGGGTGGGCGTTGCCACCGCGCTCGGCGCGCTGTGCAAAGAAGTAATTGTGACGGCGCCGCTGCTGGCCGCCAGTGCCGTGTGGTTCTGGATTACGCCGTTGCCGTGGCGGCGGTGGCGGGCGCGCATGTGGGCGCTGGTGGCCGGCCTACTGTTGCTGGCATGCACGCTGCCCGTCCTGTATTTCGCGCACCTGTCGCATTGGGATGCGCACACGCTGCGCCATAATCTGCAGGCGATTGGCGGGCCGATCGCCCTGCATTATCCCGACTTGACGCGCACCACCTATCTGCTGACCCAGCCGCGCGTGCTGGTGCAATATCTCGCGCTGCTGGTCTGGCCCCGGCCGTTGAGCATTGACCATGCGGTGCGGATCAGCACAACGTGGCATGAGCCGGCGCTGCTGGCGGCGTGCGGTGTGCTGCTGGTGGCACTGCTGGCGGCGTGGCGCGGGCGGCGGGTGGCGCCGTGGTGCTGGTGGGGCGCGTTGTTTTTCTTCATCTTCAGCCCCTTGCTGCTCCAGTCGAGCATCATCCCGGCGCCGGATGTCATGTTCGAACACCGCGTCTATTTGAGCACGGCGGGCTTTGCCTGGTGCGTGGGCGGCCTGCTGTGCCTGGTGCTGGCGCGCGTGCGGGCCAGCCAGGCACGCCGGCTGGTGTACGGCGTGATGATCTTGTATCTGCTGGTGTTGCTGCTCGCCACCCGGCAGCGCTGTGCCGTCTGGCGCGATGAATTGACCTTGTGGCGCGATGCTTATGCACACGCGCCGGCCAAGCAGCGGGTCGTGGTGAATTATGCCAATGCCTTGCTCGAGCGCGGCGCCGTGGACAAGGCCTTTGCATGTCTGGCGGCATTTGTGCAAACGACCACCACCATCTGGCCGCACACCACGGCGCTGTTGGGCAATGCCCTGGCTGCACGCGGCGAGGTGGACGCGGCGCTGCGCTGTTATGCGCAGGCCGTCAACGCACAGCCGGCCAACGATCAATGGCGCTACAGCTATGCCCAGTTGCTGCAACACGCGGGGCGGCTGCACGAGGCACTGCAGGAAGCAAACGGGGCGGTGTATTTCAACCCCTTGAACGCGGATGCGTGGTATTTATCCGGTATCCTGCGCGCGCAGATGCCCAATGAATATGTAGCTGCCACAAACCACTTGACGCGCTATTTGCAACTGACGCCCGACGGCCCGCATGCCCACGAAGCGCGGCTGCAGCTTGAGCGCATGCGCGCCGCGTTGGCCCTGCCGCCGGCGCCGGCCGGCGCTGCCAGCGGAAAGGAGCGCCGGCCATGAGACGGTTTCTGCGTGCCATAGCAGGCGTGCTTGTGATTGCCGCACTGGCGACCGTCGTGGCGCGCACGGGGATTATGGGCGGCGCGACCCAGCGGATTGCCCTGGATATCGCCGCCCCGGTCCTGGATGCGCTGACGTTTCCACTGCGATTGCTGGGCGCGGGCTGGAGCACCGTGGCGGATCAAGGCGCGTTACGCCAGGCGAACGAAGCCTTGCAGCGCCGCTGCGATGAGCTGGAACGGCAGCTGGCCGGCGCCATTGATGCGGCCCACCGGATTGGCCAGCTGGAGGAGATGGTGTCGTTGCGCGAGCAATATCCCGAGCTGCAGGTGGCGCGGATTGTAGTGCGCGACGACTTGCCGTGGCGCAAGACGATTGTGATCAACGGCGGCACGCGTGACGGCTTGGTCAAGGATATGGTGGTGGTGGCGGGCGCGGGCTTGGTCGGTAAAATTGTCGCGGTGGGCTATGCCTATGCGCGCGTGGTAGTGATGACCGATCCGACGTTCAAGGCCGGCGGGCGCCTGCAACATTCGCGCTACACCGGGCTGGTCGAGGGCGGCGGGGCCAGCACCCTGACGCTGAATTATCTGCCGCCCGACGCGGAGATTGTGCCGGGTGTGGCGCACGGCGAAGGCGGATTTTACCAATATGCAACCGTGGCGCCGGCGGTGGATATCAACCGGCTTGAGTATGTGGCGGTGATCAAGCGCCTGCCGCCGCAGATTGACGACGGGAGCACGCGCGAATGATGCTGTGGGGCATCAGCGCCGTGATGCTGCTGGCTGTGCTGGCGCTGCAAACGACCGGCGTGGCCATGCGGCTGGATGTGGTCGCGCCGGTGCTGACGGCCGTGGGCCTGGCCGCGCCGCGCCTGCGCGCACTGGCGTGGGCGGCGATCATGGGCGCCCTCTGGAGCCCCATGGCCAGCTGCGCGCCGTTGGTCCTGATCGGCATCTGGTGCGGCATTGTCCTAATCCTGCGCGGGGTGGCGCGCGGCGTCGAGTGGCAGCAACCAATCATGGCGTTTGGCATCGCCGCGGCCGTGTCGCTGTGCTGGCAGGTGTGCGCCTGGCTGGCCGGGCTGGCAAGTGATGTGCCGCTGGTGCTGTCGCTTGACATGCTGGATGCGCTTGTCGTGCGGCCCTTGACCAGCGGCGCCATGTTTGTCGCGCTGTTTCGGCCCCTCGTGGCCTGCGTGCGGGTGCGCCCGCCGCGAACGCGGGTGCGCCATGCCTGGCAGTGATGCCCCGCCCGGCTTGGCGCGCCGGTATCATGTGTTGAGCGCGACACTGATTGTCTGTGCGCTGGTGTTGCTGGCGCAATTGCTGTGGCTGCAACTGGTGCGCGGCGCCGACTATCGCCGGCGCGCCTTGCGCCAGAGTGTGCGCATGCTGTGGGTGCCGGCCTTGCGCGGCGCCATGTATGACCGGACGATGACGGTCATTGCCGACAACCGGCCGGCCTTTGACCTGGATGTCAATGTGCGCGAATTGACGCCGCGGGCGCGCACCAATGTCGCGCGCCAGTTGGCGGTCATCCTGCGCCAGCCGGAAAGCAACCTGTGGGCGGCCCTGCGCGGCGGCCACAATCTGCCGTACGAGCCCGTCCGCGTCGCCGCCGATCTCTCGCACGAAAGCATGACCCGCGTGGCCGAGCAGCTCAGTGACTTGCCGGCGGTGGCGCTCAGCGTCGACCCGGTGCGGCGCTATCCGCAGCGCGGCAGCGCGGGGCATGCCATCGGCTACGTCAGCAAAGTGACGCCGGATCATCCCGGCTTGCGCGCCGGGCTTTACTCGCTGAATGACCGCGCCGGCGTCAGCGGCATCGAGCGCGTCTGCGAGCGCATCTTGCACGGCGTCAACGGCAAGCGCCTGGTGCAAGTGGATCGCGCGTCGCGCTTCGTCAACACCATCGAGCAGCGCCCGCAAATGCCCGGCCAGAATGTCATGTTGACGCTGCACATGCCCCTGCAGTCGGTCTTGGAGCACGCCTTCAGCAATCGCGTCGGCGCCGCCGTCGCGCTCGATCCGAACACCGGTGAAATCCTCGCGCTGGTCTCGTCGCCCGGCTTTGACCAAAATCTGTTTGCCGGGCCCGTCTCGCCGGAAAAGTATGCCGCGCTGCTGAACGACCCGCGCCGGCCGCTGCTCAATCGCGCGATCGCCGGCCAATATCCGCTCGGCAGCGTGTTCAAATTGATGACCGCCATTGCCGGCCTTGAGTGTGGCGTGCTGACCTCCAACACCGTCTTTTATGACCAGGGCATCTTCACCTTGGGCAGCATGCGCGTGCGCAATTTCCACCGCCAACGCCACGGCACCGTTGACTTGATCAAAGCCCTGCGCGTCTCCTGCAATACGTTTTTCTGCACCTATGCCGTGCCGATTGGCGTGCGCCGAATAGTGGCGGTGGCGCAACGGTTTCATCTGGGCGCCAAGACCGGCATCGAACTGCCCGACGAAAAAGCCGGCGTGGTGCCCGACCCGTGGTGGAAGCGCGCCCACCTGCGCGAACCGTGGTTCCCCGGCGATACCGTCAATCTCAGCATCGGCCATGGCTTTCTGCTGGTAACACCGCTACAGGTGGCCTGCATGGTGGCCGCGATCGCGACGGATGGCGGCTGGTGCGCGCCGCGGCTGGTGCGCGGCTATGAGATGAATCATCGGATCGTACCGGCCCAGCCGCCCGCGCGCCCGGACGTGCTGCCGTTCCGGCGCGAGACGTTCGCGCTGATCAAGCGCGGCATGTGGGAAGTCGTCAATCATCCGCAGGGGTCAGGCCGGCTGGCGGCCGTGCCGGGCCTGGCGGTCGCCGGCAAAACCGGTTCGGCGCTGACGCCTGCGCAAACCTTTGGCTGGTTCGCCGGCTTTGCCCCGTTCGATCAACCGAAGCTCGTCATTGCCGTCGTCGTCGAGCAGGCCGAGACCGGCGGCAAGGATGCCGCGCCGATTGCGCGCGCCGGCTTCGCCGCCTATTTCGGCATTGACCTGGCCCACCACACCAATCATACAGCTACCGCAACATTTTCTGATTAACCCAAACGGATGGAGTTCCTGACTATGAAAATTAAATTGACAATGATCAGCGTCTGGCTTGTGCTGCTCGGCGGCATCCTGCCCCTGTTGACCGGTTGCTACACGGTGCCGGTCACCGGCCGCACCTCGTTCATGCTGGTCAATTCGGAGGAAGAGCAAACACTCGGGCTGCAAGCCTTCACCGACGTGAAAAAAGAAACGCCGGTCTCGCACGACATCGTGGCGAACGCACGCGTGCAGCGCGTCGGCGCCGCGATTGCACGCGTGTCTGAATATCCCGACTGGCAATGGGAATTTATCGTGTTTGACGACACCAATACCATCAATGCCTGGTGCCTGCCGGGCGGCAAAGTGGGGGTCTACACGGCGCTGCTGCCCTACGCCCGCACCGATGGCGAGCTGGCCACGGTCATGGCCCACGAAATCAGCCATGCCATTGCACGTCACGGTGCCGAGCGCATGAGCCAGCAAAAGGTGGTCGAGGCGGGTGGCGCCATCGTCACCGGCAGTGTCAGCGATAAAAACATTGAAACGGCCAAGGCGGCGTACGGCGTTGGTTCGCAGTTGTTTGTCATGCTGCCCTACAGTCGCAAGCACGAGCTGGAGGCCGATCGCATCGGCTTGGTCTACATGGCGCGCGCCGGCTATGATCCGCGCGAAGCGTTAGTCTTCTGGCAGCGCTTTAGCGAAATCAACAAAGGCGGCGCACCGCCCGAATGGCTCTCAACCCACCCGGCCGACACCAAGCGCATCGAGCAGATCAAGCTGCTCTTGCCCGAGGCCGAGGCCGAGTACCAGAAGACGCGCGGCGCAAAGTGACGCGCGGCGGGCGGAGGGGAAGAATGGAAGAATGGAAGAATGGAAGAATGGAAGAATGGAAGAATGGAAGAATGGAAGAATGGAAGAATGAAAGAATGGAAGAATGAAAGATTGGATGATTGGATGATTGGATGATTGGATGAATGGATGATTGGATGAATGAAATAATCGCAAACCGCAGCAGGGCCGGCTCATGCGGCCGCAGGCCGCTTTATAAATTCTCGCGCGGCGCGAGAATTTTTTCCAGCATGCCGGCCACCGACGCACCGACGCACCGACCACTGATCACCGATCACTGATCACTGATCACTGATCACTGATCACCGCTTTCGGCGGCTTCACTTTGACGGCCGTCGCGCGTGACTTCGAGCCGCGCATCAGCAGCGGCACGCCATTGGCGCTATGCACGTCACCGTTGACCGCCACCGTGTAAAGGCCATACTTCAAGCTGCGCCGGAAGATGGCCGGCGTTGAGGCCATCTTCGCCCGCAGCTTATTATAGTCCGTCTCGCTGTACACATCGTCGGTAATCCATGTGTAGACAAAGTCGAGCGTGTTATCGTGCAACGTGGCAATAAAAAAGCCGCATGGTTTCTTGACCTCGGGATCCGCGCTGGCCATGAAGTAGTGCGTATACTTTGGTTTCTTGCCGGTGCTGATGCCCTCGGACATGCAGGAAAACGTGTGGATCGGGCCCGCAACACCTTCCATAGTCGGCATCGCCATGATGGCAAACTCAGTGATTTGACTGAAGGACTCATACGGCACCGGCACACTGCCGCGGATCATGGTGCGCATCGTGCCTTTGTGGTAATCTTTATCGCCATAGAACGAGTCCATCTTGGCGGTTTTCAGGGTCAGGTCGTCACCCGGCGTCGTGGGCGCGTGGCGCGCAATGGCCAGGGCATGCATGACCGTCTCGATCGGCAGGGCCGTTGTTGCAGCGACCCGTACGCCATCGGGCAGGCGCAACGGCTGATCCATGACCAGCGCCTGCAGGCGCCGGGTGCCGTCATAGACACACTGCACGCCGAGCCGCACGGCATTGGTGCTGCCCGCCACCCGCGCAGTAATAATGAATGCGCCGGGCTTGTCCACCGCAGGCTCCGCTGCGCACCGGGCAACCCGCGCGTCAGGCATATATAACGCCAGCAGGTCTTGACTATGTTCGGCCATGAATTCTGCCGCAGCTGTTTCCTCCAACAGGAGCGATCCCTTCGGGCAACCTACTACACACCAAAGCGCAATGGCGGTCCTGACTTCCGGCTTGTAACGCTGAAACGA
>JAPLST010000472.1:21882-24678 GCA_026398485.1 bacterium | reverse complement strand
AAACGACGACGAATCAAAAAACGCTGGACATTTCCCGCTAGCCTGCGATGTGGTAAAAACAATCAGGGCGGAGAGGATCATCAAGCACTTGCTGCAAACCCGGTAAAAAGTGTGTGTGTTCATAGTCGCATCCCGAGTTGAAAGCTATATGTTCCTGATGCTCATTATACAATTCTGTACGCCGTTTGTCAAAAAACTGACCGTTCAGACTGTCCGCCGCCACTTGCCGCATACCAGGCAATTAGCATACTATAGAAGGCATGACTGCATTGCCCATTGAAGCTGCTTTGCCGGCGCTGCGCGCCGCGCTGCGGGCCGGCCCGCGCGCGGTCGTCTGTGCCCCGCCCGGCACCGGCAAAACCACCGGTGTGCCGCGCGCACTGCTGGACGAGCCGTGGCTACACGGGCGCGCAATCGTGCTGCTCGAGCCGCGCCGCTTGGCCGCGCGCGCGGCGGCATATCGCATGGCGGACTTGCTCGGCGAGCCGGTCGGCCAGACGGTCGGTTATCGCGTCCGGCTTGACAGTTGCGTCTCGGCCGCGACGCGCATTGAAGTGGTCACCGAAGGTATTCTGACGCGGCGCTTGCAGCACGATCCCGAATTGCACGGCGTGGGTTGTGTCATCTTTGATGAATTCCACGAGCGGAGTATTCATGCGGATCTTGGGCTGGCCTTGACGCTGGACATGCAGCAGGCGCTGCGCCCGGATTTGCGCGTGCTGGTCATGTCAGCCACGCTGGATGCCGACGCAGTCGCGGCGTTGCTGCATGACGCGCCGGTGATCACGGCCCAGGGCTCCATGTTTGAGGTTGAGACGGTGTATGCGGCGCGGCGCGTGACGGCGCGCACGGAAGACGCCGTTGTGGCGGCAACACTGGCGGCCTTGCGCGCGCAGCCTGGCGATGTGCTGGTCTTCCTGCCCGGCGCGCCGGAGATTCATCGGGTGCATCGCGCATTGCACGAGCGCCTGACCGACAAGACCATCAGCGTGCTGCCGCTGTTTTCCAATCTGCCGCGCGACTCGCAGGATCGCGCGATCCGCCCGTCGCCGGCCGGCATGCGTAAGATTGTGCTGGCCACCACCATTGCAGAAACCAGCTTGACGATTGACGGCGTGCGCGTCGTGATTGACAGCGGCCTGACGCGCGTGCCGCAGTTCGACCCGCCGTGCGGCATGACCCGCTTGCTGACCGTGCGCGTCAGTCAGGCAGCGGCGGCGCAGCGGCGTGGGCGCGCGGGCCGCACCGCGCCCGGCGTGTGCTATCGTTTGTGGACCGCCGCCGAACAAGAACAGTTGCCGGCGGCCGCCACGCCGGAAATCCGCGCGGCGGACTTGGCGCAGTTCGCGTTGGAACTGGCGGCGTGGGGCGTGCGCGATCCGGCAACACTACGCTGGCTCGATCCGCCGCCGGCCGGCGCGTATGCCCAAGCGCGTGAGCTGTTGCAGCAACTGGACGCGCTCGATGACCACGGCGCGGTCACGCCGCACGGCAAGGCAATGTCCGAATTGGGCTTGCATCCGCGCCTGGCCCACATGATTTTGCAGGCCGAGGCACACGGGCAAGGCAGTCTGGCGTGCGATCTCGCCGCGCTGTTGAGCGAGGCGGCGTCCGGCGCGCGCACTCAGCCGGATATCTGCCTTGCGCTGGACGCGCTGCACGCGCGGACATCCACCGGTGACGCCGACGGGCTGCAGCGCGTGCGCGCCACGGCCCATGCATTGCAACGCGCGCGCCGCCTGCCGAAAACCAATGCATGGACGCCGCACGATATCGGGCGTGTCCTGGCATTTGCCTATCCCGACCGCATTGCGCAGCGCCGTCGCGACACGCCCGGTGAATTTCTGCTGGCGAACGGCCGCGCCGCGCGCTTTGCCGCGCCAACACTGCTCGCGCAACAAGACTGGCTGGTTGTGGCCGACCTCGATGCCGGCACGCGCACCGGCCGGATTCACCTCGCGGCGCCGTACACGTTTGAGGATCTCGTTCGCGATTTCCGCAGTCATCTACAAACGACAGAAAATGTCGTTTGGGACACCACCAAGAAGGCCGTCACGGCCACGCGCAGCACCTGTTGTGGCGCGCTGATTTTGAAAGAAGAGCCGCTGCGCAAACCGGCACCAACGCTGGTGTGTGCCGCACTGTTGGTGGGCCTGCGCCAGGAAGGGCTGGATCTATTGCCGTGGACGCGCGACGTGCGCCAACTGCAAGCACGGATCGCTTTTTTGCGTGCGCAGGAGCCGGAGTACGACTGGCCGGATATTTCTGACGCGGCACTCGAATGCACTCTTGAAACATGGCTGGCGCCGCATCTGGCCGGCGTCATGTCTCGCAATCAACTTGCCGCGCTCGACCTGGGTGAACTGCTGCGCGCACAGCTTTCATGGCCGCAACGCCGCCAGCTTGATGAACACGCACCGACGCATATCACGGTACCGAGCGGCTCGAACATCCGGCTGGATTACACAACCAGCGACGCGCCGGTCCTGGCCGTGCGCATTCAAGAAATGTTCGGGTTGCACGACACGCCGCGCGTAGCGGGCGGGCGCGTGCCGGTGCTGGTGCATTTGTTGTCGCCGGCGCAGCGGCCGGTGCAAGTCACGCGCGACTTGGCCAGTTTCTGGCGCACGACCTACGCGCAGGTGCGCAAGGACTTGCGCGGCAGATATCCCAAGCACGCCTGGCCGGAAGATCCGACCACCGCGCCGCCGACACGGCGGCTGAAGCAAGGTAGCAAGGTAGCAAGGTAGCAAGGTAGCAAGGTAGCAAGGTAGCAAGGTAGCAAGGTAGCAAGGT
>JAPLST010000472.1:0-21852 GCA_026398485.1 bacterium | reverse complement strand
TAGCAAGGTAGCAAGGTAGCAAGGTAGCAAGGTGGCAAGGTGGCAAGGTGGCAAGGTGGCAAGGTGGCAAGGTGGCAAGGTGGCAAGGTGGCAAGGTGGCAAGGTGGCAAGGTGGCAAGGTGGCAAGGTAGCAAGGTAGCAAGGTAGCAAGGTAGCAAGGTAGCAAGGTAGCAAGGTGGCAAAGTGGCAAAGTGGCAATGATAGGAGACTTTCCGAGTCCGTCCCAGAGATGATCAATCCACGGAGGGCAGGCTACCCGGCCTGCCATTTCCGCTCCCCGGCACGGCACTCCGTATAATTGTCATGCGCAATAGCGCGCCATGAACTGCCGCGTGATGTCGCGCAGCCGCTCGTCCAAGATTGTGTGGACTTTTTCCTGAATGGCGGCCGGCACGCCATACGCCGCCTGCGCAATGCCACCCGTGATGCATGCCAGCGTGTCCGTGTCGCCACCCAGCGACACCGCCGTGCGCAGGGCATCCTCGAAATCGTTGGCGTCGATGAAAGCCCGCAGGGCCTGTGGCACGGTGCCTTGGCATGACTCATCGAAGGCATAGGCGGGGCGGATCTCGTCCACATGCCTGCTTAAATCATACTGATAGTTTTTTTCAATATATTCCTTGATCTCAGCCTTCGCCTTGCCGCGGCGCGCCAGAAATATTGCGGCGGCGGTCGCCTGCCCGCCTTTGATCCCTTCCGGATGGTTGTGCGTGACTTCAGTAAATTCTTTGGCTTTGCGCACAGTGACAGAAACGCCCGCCATAGCCGCCGTTGGTATACCAATGATAGAATTTCTTCAGGTTCTCCACATAGGGCGTGCCCGACAAAATGGTATCGGCCAGGGCAACGGTCAAGATCGAGTCGTCGGTAAAAAAGCATTTACTGGAGAAAAGTGGAAACGCTTTGGTCTTGATGTTGTGCCACTCATAGACCGATCCGATAATATCGCCTGCCAGTGCCCCGATCATACTGTTCCCTTGGTTTGTTTTGTGGCCGCCCGCGGTGAGGGCGGTGGATTTTCTGCCGCGGTCAACGCCCGCGGCCACAACAGTCAATACTGTTGATGGTGAACGCTGCTGCCTCCTGCACTCCTGCACTCTTTGTCAAATTGCTGCTGCCGGATTTGGCTTGGTGTGTTGCGGCCTAGATCCGGCGGATGATGCGGTAGGCGTTGCGCGCGAAGTCGAGGGTCAGGCGCACGCCGGGAAATTCCGCGATGATCTCGGTCGGATTGGCCGGCTTGACATTGCGGATTTCACGAATCAAGGCAAAGCCGACAAACACGCCCACGGCGGCAAAACGCAACAGCGCGGAGACGGCAAACAAGGTTTGATAGCCCGATTGCCAGAGTGACAGGGGTGGCAGCACGTGCGCCAGCCAGCCGCCCAGCAGGCCGAAGAAAAACACGGCGAAGCCGGCCGTGGACGCCATGTAGGCCGCGCAGCGCACGCGCCGCTGCGGCGTGACCGCTTCCAGCAAATAATTGAAGGTGGCCAGGCCAAAGCCGCACCATAGTGCGCCCGCCACAAAGTTGAATATCCACAGCCATATGGGTGCGGCCAAAAACAGATACGGCAGCGGCATGGCCGCGATGCCGAAGGCCGTCACGCGCGTCACGAACCAATTGCCGTAGTGATCAGAAACTTTGCCCCAGAACGGCAGGAACAGCAGGGTGCCGATCAGATTGGCATTGACAATCATGGCAAAGGTCGCGTACGGAATGTGCAGTTCGCTCAGAAAATAGACATTGAAAAACGGGCCGGCAATGGCGGTTGTGCCATACACCAGCGCGACAAAAATGGTGAAGCGCGCGAAATTGCTGGTGGGCGCTTTCGAGAGAAACTCAACATAGGTGAAGTCGCGCGGCGCCGGCGCATAACTCAAGGGCGGCTCATATTGGGCCCAGACTGCCATGCCCGAGAGAAAGCGCACCAGCGCGGCCACGAGGAACAACACCATGTACCCAATCCACGGCGGATGCGGCCCGCCGTAGTGCTGCATTAGGTAGCCGGACAGGATCCCCACGGTCACCTGGCAAATGCTGAAATAGCGGTTGCGCCAGGCGAAGAAACGCCCGCGAATGTCGTGCGGCACCATGTCGGCCATCCAGGAGGTCCAGACGCTGCCGCCCATGCCGCCCGTGGTGGCGTAGATCGAGAAAAACACGACCAGCATCAGCGGCGCAAGCCAGCGTTGATAGTAGCCGCTCAGCGCGATCAAAATCAAGAAGAAGGCCTGGCTCCAGACGGTGGCAACAACAAAACCCTTGCGCGAGTGGATGTAGGCCGAAATCACCGGCGTGGCCAATTGCGTGAGGGCTGAGAGCAGCAGCGGCAGACTGGCCAGCAACGCCATCAGCAATTTGGAATCGCTGAGCGACAGCAATGCCGGCGTGGTGTTGGTTTCGACCAAGCCGACCATGCACATGGCCAGAAGGCCGTCGAGCAACGAGAACCACAGGCCGCGCCGCGCCTGCGGATCATCAATGCGCGGCGGCCGCCAGCTCGCCAGCATCGTCCGCACGGGGATCATGCGTCTGCTCCGCTCATTCAGGCGGCTTAGCGCGCCGCGTTCGATACCAGCGTGAACTCGACAATGTCGCCCTGGCCGGCCCGGTCAATCAACCAGCCCAGCGGGCGCCAAAGGTTGCGCCAGAAGGCGCGTTCGCCGTTGACCGGCCGCAGCCATGCCGGCAGCGCGCCCTCGCGCCGCATAAACTCAAGGCTCACAAAAAAGCCGCTCGGCGGCGAATAGTACCGGACGCGCTGCACCGCCAAGCCGTTCTGGCGCGCCAGCCGCGTGAACGTGTCGGGCGTGTAATGAAACACATGCCGCGGCACATCCAGCGGATACCAGTACTGCTTGAACCAGCGATAGGTGCAGCTGGCAATATTCGGCACGCGAATGTAGCAGACCCCGTCGGGTTTCAGAATCCGGCGGATTTCGGTCAGGATTTCAGCCGGGTTGATCAAATGCTCGAAGACATAGTGCAGGCGCACCACATCAAAGGACTGATCCGGAAACCGGGCGGCCGGCAGCGTGCCGCAAAAAGTCGGCACCCCGGCGGCATTGGCCGTGCGCGCGGCGTTCTCGTCAATCTCGACGCCCTGCACCGTCCAGCCGCATTCCTGCATGCCGCGCAGCCAGCCGCCGTTGCCGCAGCCGACATCCAGAAGGCCGCCGGCGCCATGATACGGGATCGCGCTCTTGAGCGTGCCGAGGCTGAGCAGCCACAACAACGGCCGCAGCAGCCGGCGTTGCCAGCGCGGCGGGAGCTGGCCGCCCAGCGGATAATCATAATACCAGCGCAGGACAAATTCTTTCAGCGCGCGATGGCGCTGAAAGCGCGTCATCCCGTGCAACTCTTTGTGGGCCAGATAATGATCCGGATAATACAGCTGCAGCTCGTCGTTGTCCGGCTGGGGATTGATGTAGACCAGCCCGCAACTGCAGCGCGTCACGCTGAAGTCGCCCGGCACGCCGTGCAGCAGATCACTGCCGCGCACCAGCACGGTGCGACTGTCACTGCCACATAAGGGACATAAGATGGTATGCATAAAGGCAATGGTCAATGGTCTGATGAATATCGAATATTGAACAAGGAATATCGAAGGCCGAAGTATCTGCGCAGAACTTTAGCATTGGTCATTCCTCGGCTCTGCAACCTGAACCGTGAACCGTGAACCGTGAACCCTGCATCTGCATGCCGCGCATCACAGGCGCACGGCGCGGCGGAGCAAGGCTGTGCCGGCCTGGCGTGCCAACGTCTGATTGTGCGTGATCAAGGCCCGCCGCTGCGCGACGCAGGCGGCCGAGCGCAACGGATCCGCCGGCGTGTTGCGCACATAGTCCAGCAGGCGTGCCATGCTGGCGCGCGCCACATGCAGGCGCGTGTCCGCCGACGCATAATAGAGCAGCACCTCGCCCTGCGCGCGCGCCACCCAGCCGTTGGCAAACAGCACATTCGACACGTCACCGACGCGCTCGTCACCATCCGGCGCGAGAAAATAGCCGCCCGGCCGGTGGGTCACCAGCCATGGCTGCGCCAGATCGCACAGAAAGAGATACAGCACATAACGCAAGCCGGCCGCCGTGTTGCGCACCCCGTGCGCCAGATGCAGCCAGCCCTGTTCCGTTTTGAGCGGCGCCGGGCCCAGGCCGTTCTTGCTTTCCGCAATGGTGTGATACACGCGCGGATCAAGCACCTGCTCCTGTTCAATCACCGCCGCCGTCATGCTGTCGCACAAGCCCCAGCCAATCCCGCCGCCCGCGCCGGCCTCGACAAACGCATCCTGCGGCCGCGTGTACAAGGCGTACTTGCCCTGCACAAACTCGGGATGCAGCACCACATTGCGTTGCTGGGCCGCGTGCGTCCGCAAATCCGGCAAGCGCTCCCAGGTCTTCAAATCTTTGGTGCGCGCAATGCCGCAGGCCGCCACGGCACTGGACTGGTCGTGCGACGGCGCGGCCGGGTCTTTGCGTTCGCTGCAAAACAGGCCGTAGATCCAGCCGTCCGCATGCCGCACCAGGCGCAGGTCATAGACATTCACCTCCGCCTCGTCAATTTCCGGCAGCAGCACCGGCTCGTCCCAAAAACGAAAACGATCCACGCCGGTCTTGCTTTCCGCCACGGCAAAAAAAGATTTGCGATCATACCCCTCGACGCGCGCCACCACGCACACGCTGCCGTTCAGCTCGATCGCGCCCGCGTTGAACACCGCATTCACGCCCAGCCGTTGCTGCAGAAACGGATTGCGCCGCTGATCCAAGTCATACCGCCAAGCCAGCGGCACATGCGCGGCTGTCAGCACCGGCTGCTTGAAGCGCTCGACCACCCCGTTGTACCACTGCGGATCCACCGCATTTTTGCGCCGCAACAGCATGGCTTGCGCCGCCACCAGCCGGCGCAGGCGCGTCTCAAAGCTGCGGGCAGCGCCCGTGCTGCGGAGCTTGCTGTGGCTGGTGCGCGTGGTCATCTCAGTTTTTCTTTTTGTCTTTCTTGTCTTTCGGGGGGGCCGGCGCGGTCTTGGGCGCGGCCGGCGCCGATTCGTCCGGCGTAATGGCGCCGCCCTCCGTCACGGCCATGGACGCGATGTCACAGGTCAGGTTCGGCCGGCCATAAATGCGCAAGCGCATGGCCACGTTCGGATTGCCCGTCTCAATGCGATTATTGCCGTACTCCGAGGTGATCTTGAAGCCCTTGCGCATGGTCTGCCAGCCGGACGCGGGCTTGAGCCGCACATACGTTTTCGGCCAATTCTGCTGCAAGGTGTCGCCTTTGCCGCGCCCGCGCTCTTCATACTCGAACATGACTTCAATCTCGCTTACCGCCGTAGCGCGCACTTTTATCTCAAACGTGTACGTTTTATCAAGCTGCATCGCCATGATCCCGCCAAACAGCAAATAGGGCTGCGTGCCTAAATACTCGTTCATGTAGGCATAGCGCACAAAGCGCACGTCCTGGCCGGCCTCGTCAACATCGTTGGTTATCTGCAGATACCCGCCGTGGTTCGGCATCAGGCCATGGCGAAACCAGGAGAACTCTATGTGCCAGCCGGCCGGCACCGTCAGCGGCTTCAGCACATCCAAGGCCTTCAACGCCACGGGCTGCGCAAACAACGGTTCCTTGGCCGTGCCGGTATTGAGCGCCAGCAGCACTTTGCCGTCTTGCGTGCCGATCAGCAAGTCCAGATCGCCGTCCCCGTCCCAATCGGCCAATTCCGGCCGGCACAGCGGGCTGGTAAACGGCATGCCATCGGCAAACGGCACCAGCCCTTTGTTGCTCAGGAGATATTTTTCGCGCGGGGTGCGCGCCGGCAGTTCTTCATACACATACATGCTCAAATTACCGAGCCGGTCGCCGACAATCATGTCACGCTGGCCGTCACCCGTCAGGTCGCCGACCGCCGGCACAAGCTGCTCTTTGCCCTCGCCATAGATCAGCCAATAACGCTCGTCCTTGGAGAGCTGGAAGGTGCCGCCGCCGCCGCGATTGCGGAACAAATACACGGCATTGGCCGAATACGAGCCCTCGCCGGTGATGACATCCAGTTTGCCGTCACGATCCCAATCCAGCAGCAGCGGCGCGGAAAAACTGCCCACATCAAGCGTTTGGCGATCCAGTTGCAGCAGCGGAATCGGATTGGTGATCGCATAGATGGCCGGGCGCCCGTCGGCCTCGGTGAACTCGCCCTTGCCGCGATTGCGCAGATAGCCAATCACCCCCAGGATATTGCCGATCACAATGTCCGCCTGATTGTCGGCATTCACATCGGCCAAGCCGATCGTCGCGGCATCCCCCACATACGTGCGCACAAAACGCGCCGGCTTGATCACGCGCTGCTTGCCGGGCGCACCCAGCGGGTAGATCCAGACAAAGCCCTTGCCATCACCCACGACCAGCTCGGCTTTGCCGTCGCCATCCACATCGCCGACGCGCGGGCATGCGCCGAAATTGTGGCCGCGCATTTCAAAGCCCTCAATCAGGATGCCGATATTGTCGCTGCCGACCTGCACTTCATTATTGCGATTGATCCCATCCCACAAATTGTCGGCCACCACGGTGCGCGCCAAATTCAGATTCTCATATTCGGCCGCCAGCGGCAGGGCCAGCAGCACGGTCAGTCCGGCCAGCAAGCGCTTTGTTTTCATATGACCATCGTGGTTGCGGTTACCGCATAACGTCAGGTGACCGGGCCGGCATGCCGTTGCAAGTACTCGAGCAACTGGTTGGTCGAGCTGTCATGCTGCGGCGCGCCACCGGCCGCCACGTCATCCAGGATGCGCTGCGCCAGTTTCTTGCCCAGCTCGACGCCCCACTGGTCGAACGAGTAAACATCCCACATGACGCCCTGCGTGAAAATCTTGTGCTCATACAAGGCGATCAACTGACCCAGCACCGCCGGCGTGAGCTGCGGCGCGAGGATGGTCGAGGTCGGCCGGTTGCCGGCAAAGGTGCGGAACGGCCGCAGCGCGGCGGCCACGCCGTCCGCCTCGAGTTCGGCGTCCGTCTTGCCGAACGCCAGCGCCTCCGTTTGGGCGAACAAATTGGCCATCAACTTCAGATGATGATCGCCGACCGGATTGTGCGAACGGCAGAAACCAATAAAATCACAGGGAATCAGTTTCGTGCCTTGATGGATGAGCTGATAGAAGGCATGCTGGCCGTTGGTGCCCGGCTCGCCCCAGATGATCGGCCCGGTTTGATAGCCGACCGGCCTGCCGTCGCGCGTCACCGATTTGCCGTTGCTCTCCATGTCGGCCTGCTGAAAATAGGCGGCAAAGCGCGACAAATACTGGTCATACGGCAAAAGCGCGTGCGTCTCCGCCCCAAAAAAGTTGTTGTACCAGATACCCAGCAAGGCCATGATCACCGGCATGTTCTGCGCGAACGGCGCGGTGCGGAAATGCTCGTCCATCTGGTGAAACCCGGCCAGCATCTCGCGGAACTGCGCCGCGCCAAGCGCCAGCATCAGCGGCAACCCAATCGCCGAACACAACGAGTAGCGCCCGCCCACCCAGTCCCAGAAGGCAAACATGTTGCGCGGGTCAATCCCGAATGCCGTCACCGCCGCCGTGTTGGTCGAGACCGCCACGAAATGGCGCGCAATCGCGGCCGGGTCGTGCAACGCGCGCAGACACCACGCCCGCGCCGTCGCGGCATTGGTCATGGTCTCCTGCGTCGTAAACGTCTTCGAGGCGATGATGAACAGCGTCGTGGCCGGGTCCAAGTCGCGCGTTGCCTCGCAGATATGCGTGCCATCCACGTTCGAGACAAAGCGCACCGTCAGGTCGCGCTGGCTGAACGGCAGGAGCGCGGCATAGGCCATGGCCGGGCCAAGATCCGAGCCGCCAATGCCGATATTGACAATCGCGCGAATGCGCTGGCCGGTGAAGCCGGTCCACGCGCCGCTGCGCACCTGTTCGGCAAACGCGGCCATCTGGTCGAGCACCGCATGCACCTCGGGCATGACATTCCGGCCATCCACGTCGACCCGCGCATCCGCCGGCATGCGCAAGGCGACATGCAGCACGGCGCGCTGTTCCGTGCGATTGATCTTCTCGCCGCGGAACATGGCGTCAATCGCCGGGCGCAGCTTGGCCCGCGCGGCCAGTGCCAGCAGCAACGTCAGCGTTTCATCGGTGATGCGCTGCTTCGAGTAATCCAAAAACAGCGCCCCGGCCTGCAACGAAAAACGTTGTGCGCGTGCCGGATCGCTGCTGAACAGCTCGCGCAAGTGCCGCGGACGCATGTCGGCATAGTGGCGCGTGAGCGCGCGCCATTCTTGGGTTTTATTGATCATGGGCGTTTTCATATAAGGCTGTTAGTATAGCAAAATCCGCCGCCGTTTGCCACTGGCGCAAGGCGGGCGGGGAGGTTGGTATCACAGGAACCAATCTGACCCCAGATCCGGCGATTGGTATGTGTTGTTCACCCACGATCCCGCCGCTGCTGTAAAGTGGGAGGGGCTTCCATGCCCCGATGCAGCAGAATCGCCGCACGGAGGCGGCTCCCACTCTTTTCATGAAGTTGCTCCCCACCGAGCTTGCCTCGGTGGAAGCAAAGATTGAGAAAAAGGCGCCGGCGCGCTTTTTTACTCAATCTCATTCACCCACGACGCGAGGTCGTGGGGGTCTCAGCACACCCACCCTTCCAACCCGCGTTCGCGATTGCGCTCGTGTGTTTACTGGCGTTGCCTTTGTTGTGGTGTTGGCACCGCCGGATCTGGGGTTGCCGTTCTCCTTGCCAGCCGGCGACGCTTGTGCTATACTACCGCATGCGTCAACGCTGGCTTCTTGTTTGTCTGGTCTGTGCCGCGGGTCTGGCCGTGGTCGCCGTTTTCCATTATGCCCATTTGTCGGACGACCGCTGCTTCTCCATCTGCCAGTTTCGCCGCCTGACCGGCCTGCCCTGCCCAACCTGCGGGGTCACCCGCTCGCTGGCCATGCTGGCCAAGGGCGAGTGGCGGCGCGCCGTCGCCTATCATCCGATGGGCCCGCTGGTGGCCGTGGCCCTGTGCGGCGGCTGGCTGTACCTGCTGTGGTGCGCCGCGACGCGCGTCACGCCGGCCATGCCGCGCGGACGTATGCCCCTCGTCATTATACTGGGGTTCTTGATTATTAATGTCATTATCTGGATTGTGCGTTATATTTACCCGCTGATCGGCAGCGTTTCAGGAGGCACTGGATGAACATCAATCTGATCGTCAATGGCACCACGCATGCGCTCGACATCGCGCCCGGAGCACGGCTGCTCGACACCTTGCGCCAGCTCGGCTACACCAGTGTCAAATTCGGCTGCGGCGAAGGCACCTGCGGCTCCTGCACCGTGCTGCTGGACGGCGCCGTGCGTCTGGCCTGCATCACCTTCACCGCCCAGGTCGCCGGCCGGCAGATCACCACCGCCGAAGGTCTCGGCACGCACGGCCACTTGCACCCGCTGCAACAGGCATTCCTCGACGAAGGCGCGGTGCAGTGCGGCTATTGCACGCCCGGCATGCTGCTCGCCACCAAAGCCTTGCTGGACTGCAATCCTGCGCCGTCCGACGCCGACATCACCCGCGCGCTCGACGGCAATCGCTGCCGCTGCACCGGCTATGTCGCCATTCTCAACGCCGTCCGCCGCGCCGCGGGCAGGCATGGAGAAGCGGAGTGACGGAGTGATGGAGAAATGGGAAATGGAGTATAAGAATAAAAATCGCGGGTATCAGCAATTGCGGGTGTGGCAACACGCAATAGGATATTACACGACAACCTGCCGAACATTACGGTTATGCAGTTCACTGCCCCAGCGCTTGTTTCTTCATCAAATTGCAACGTGCGATTCTATTCACAGGAATATCGCCGAAGGCTACGCACGCCGATCTATTCGCGAGTACATCAATTATCTTTATATTGCCCTTGGTTCCTTGGCAGAATCCGTGTCCGCGTTGCATGCTATCACGCCGCAGAACAAATTGACAGTGCAAATCACGCGCTGCTTGACCAGCAGGCTTTTTGTCTCGAAAATATGCTTTTAAAACTCATCGAAGCACTTGAAATTAAACGCGATGATGGCACATGGACTGACAACCTCATTGCTCACGACCTGGAGTCACTGTATGAAAGCTCCCTTGACCACGCTTAATCCCCTCCCTCCATCCCTCCATCCCTCCATCTCTCCCTGCTCTGCTCCGGCAGCGCCTGACCCCATCGCTCCATCGCTCCATCGCTCCATCCCTCCTTATGCTCCCGCGGTTGGCTCTTCCGTGCAGAAACTCGACGGCGCCGGCCTGGTCACCGGCACGCGCAAATTCGTTGACGATTTCACCGCCCCCGGCATGCTCGTCGGCAAAATCCTGACCAGCCCGCATGCCCATGCCCGCATTACCCGCATTGACACGCGCAAAGCCCGCGCGCTGCCCGGCGTGCATGCCGTCCTATGCTACAAAGACCTGCCGCGCGTCGCCCACACCACCGCCGGCCAGGGCTTCCCCGAACCGTCGCCGTATGATACTTTTGTGTTCGACCACAAAGTGCGCTATGTCGGTGATCGCGTCGCCGCCGTCGCCGCCGAGTCGGAAGGAATCGCCGACGCGGCCCTCGCCCTGATCCACGTCGAATACGAAATCCTGCCCGCCATCCTGGATGCCAAGCAGGCGCGCCTGCCCGGTGCGCCGGTTATCCATGACGAGCCCGAGGCGCGCGTTGTCATCCCGATTGAATATGATCCCAAAACAAACCTGGCCGGGCGTGTCCGTATTGACGTCGGCGACTTGGCGCGTGGTCTGGCCGACGCCGATCTCGTCGTCACCCGCGAATTCAAGGCCCACTATGCCCAGCATTGCCCGCTCGAGCCGCACGTCACCCTCGCCCTGTTTGACGAAGATGGCCGGCTCGTTTTGGTCACCAGTACCCAAGTGCCGTTCCACGCCCGGCGCATCGTTGCCCAGGCACTCCAGATTCCCCTGAAAAACATTCGCGTGATCAAGCCGCGCATCGGCGGCGGCTTCGGCAGCAAGCAGGAGGTGTTCCTCGAGCAGCTCTGCGCCGCACTGGCCTTGGCGGCCAAGCGCCCGGTCAAAATCCGCTACTCGCGTGAAGACGATATCGCCCGCAGCCGCACCCGCCATGAAATGTATGTCACCATCACGCTGGGCGCCAAACGCGACGGCACGCTCACGGCCATGGGCATGAACGTGCTCAGCAACACCGGGGCATACGGCGCGCACGCCCTCACGGTCGCCTCTAATTGCGGCAGCAAAGTCCTGCCGCTGTATCCCTGCGCCAATGTCGTTTTTGACGCCACGGTGGTCTACACCAACCTGCCGGTCGGCGGCGCCTATCGCGGCTATGGCGCAACGCAGTCCGCCTTTGCCATGGAATGCGCGCTCGATGAACTCGCCCACAAACTCGGCGTTGATCCACTGGCCTACCGCCAGCAACTTCACATTCGCAGCGGGCAAACCTCGCCGATCTTCGCCAAACTCGGCGAAGGCAAAGCCGGCGTCCAGCAATCCATCGGCAGCTGCAACCTCGAGGAATGCATCACCCGCGGCGCCGCCGCCATCGGCTGGCACGAGAAATATAAGGCCTATATCTCCCATAAGTCCCATTCTGGTCCGCCCCACCTTCGCCGCGGCGTCGGCATGTGCACCCTCATGCAGGGCTCGAGCATTCCCGAAATCGACATGGGCGCCGCCTCGCTCAAAATGAACGAGGATGGCTCGTTCAATCTGCTGGTCGGCGCCACCGACCTCGGCACCGGCAGTGACACGATCCTGGCCCAAATCGCCGCCGATGTCCTCGGCGTCGACACGACCGACATGCTGGTCTACTCGTCCGACACCGACATGACCCCGTTTGATGTCGGCGCTTATGCCTCGAGCACGACTTACTTGAGCGGCAACGCCGTGATCAAGACCGCCGAAACCATCAAGGCGCAACTCCTGCGCGTCGCCGCCGAACTGGCTGGCAAAGACAGCGCCGGCGCGGCCCTGCGCGACAAGCACGTTGTCTTCGCCGATGGCACGCGCGTGCCCTTTGCCGAGATCGCCTGCTATGCCCTCTATCAGAAAAACCAATTCCAAATCGCCGCCACGGAATCCTATATTTCACATGTCTCGCCGCCGCCCTTCTCGGCCCACTTCGCCGAAGTCGCCGTCGATACCGAAACCGGCGAGGTGAACCTGCTCAAATATGTGGCCGCCGTCGATTGCGGCGCCGAGATCAATCCGCAGCTCGCCCGCGGCCAGACCGAGGGCGCGGTCGTCAACGGCATCGGCTATGCCCTCTGCGAGGAATTCATCTTTGATCGCGCCGGCCGTCTGATCACCGATTCGTTCATGAATTACAAAATACCCTCCACGCGCGATCTGCCCGAATTGGTCACCATCCATGTGGCGAGTCACGAGCCCACCGGCCCGTTTGGTGCCAAGAGCGTCTCGGAAATCTCGATCAACGGCGCGCTGCCTGCGATTGCCAATGCCATCTTCAACGCCACTGGCGCGCGCCTGACCGATGGCCCGTTCACGCCCGAACGCGTCCTCAACGCCATCCGCGCCGCACACCAATGAATGCTTTTCTCGTCCCACCCAAGCACGTCCGGCTGCACGCCGCCACGTTGCATCTGCCGCGCGGGGTGACCGTTCAGGCGGACGCAGCCTGCATCGCCGCCACACATCATCTGCAAGAATTACTGGGCGCATACGGCAAAATATGTCGTTTGTCCACGGCACCCGCGCTGGTTGCCTTTTCCCAAAAGGCCACCGGCCACGGCCCTGAAAGTTACACGCTGGAGGTCACGCCGCGCGGCATCACGATTGCCGCGGAAGACGCTGCCGGCGCATTCTATGCCGTCCAGACCCTGCGCGAATTGTTGACCAGCCATGGCGATGCACTGCCGTGTTGCACCATCCGCGATTGGCCCGATTTCCGCCGGCGCGGCGTGTATCTCGATGTTTCGCGCGGCCGCGTCCCGACGTTGGCCTGCCTCAAAGACTTGGCCACCCTGTTTGCCCAATGGAAAATCAACGAGCTGCAGCTCAATATCGAAAACGTTTTCCAGTTTACCGCGCATCCGGACATCGGCAAAGGCTACAGTCCCTTGTCTGCCAAGGACATCGTCGCTCTGCGCGAGCATTGCGCCCGGCATCATATGCAGCTTGTCGGCGCCTTTGCCAGTTTTGGTCATTTTGAGAAAATTCTGCAATTGCCCAATTACCGCATGCTGGGCGAGCTGTCCGGGAACCATCAATGGCCCGGCGGCACGACGATTTGCCCGACCGATCCGCGGTCAATCCGCCTTATAGCCGAGTTGTACGCCGAGTTTGTCCCATTGTTCACCGCCGTTGACTTTAATATCAATGGTGACGAGCCGTGGGAATTGGGCGAGGGCCGCAGCAAACGTAAGGCGGACAAGGTCGGCAAAGGCCGTGTCTATCTCGACTTTGTCCTGCAATTGGACAAGCTCTTGCGCAAGCATGGCAAACGCACAAATATGTGGACAGACATTGTGCTGCAACATCCGGAGCTGCTCGACGATGTGCCGCGCGACATGGTCATGTGCAATTGGGATTACGATCCGGCCGGCGAACGCCTTCTGCGCACGGGTGAGATCGCCGCGCATGGCTATCCCGTGGTCGTCTGCCCCGGCACCAGCAGTTGGAACACGCATGGCGGGCGCATGCAACTGGGCATGGACAACATCCGGAGTTTTGCCGCCGAAGGCCTGCGGCACGGCGCGGAAGGCCTGCTCAACACGGATTGGGGCGACAACGGGCATCGCAACTTGCTGGCCGTCAGCCTGCATAATCTGGCGTGGGGCGCGGCCCACTCATGGCACCACGCCGGCACGGACGCCGACGGCTTCACTGCCCGCTTCAGCCGCGCCGTGTTCGGCATTCAGGACACCCGCTTTGCCGACGCCTTGCGCACGCTGGGCGGTTGTGCGCACGCATGCCTTCTCTACGGCATTCTCATGAAACCGATCCAGTGGAATTGGGACGCGCTGGGCGGCGCACTGCACAGCTTGAAGGAGGTCCATCCCGAAGCGTTGCGTGCGCATGCCGCCGCGCTGCGCACAATGCGCTGGCCCGCACTGCCGGCCGCGGCGACCCCATTTGCGCGGCGCTTGCGCGAAGAACTGGTCATGGCAACGGCGCTCGATGCGCTGGCCTGCCGCCGCGCAGTGGCGCTCAAACACGAGCAACTCGGCGCGCGGGTCGCGCCGCGCGAGTGGCAAGGGCTTGGCGCGCAGACCGAAGCAGTCATGCACGCGTTCGCGCGCGTCTGGCGCCTGCACAACCGGCCGTCCCGTCTGCGCGAGCATCTGGCCGGCTTTCGCGCCACGCTGCGCGCGTACCAGCAAAACCAATTAAAATGAATCTCCACCGCGCCGCGCGAGAATTTACCCAGTGTAGTGTCTCTAACATTTTTTTACATTTGACCTCTACGGCAAAATCGCAGAAAATCCCCCACCCCCCTTTTATAAAGGGGGACGGAGCGCTTGCGCAGGCGCTGCATGGTCTCCCTTTGGGTGGCTGGCTTTGCAGCTGCTTGGAGTCCCGCCAGCGGCGTGGATCCCGCCAGCGGCGGGAGAGATGCAAGAGGGATTTAGGTTATGACGAAGGCAACCTGTTTGAACAGTTCTGATTTGTCAAGCTATTTATGAGACACTACACTATCACTGATCACCGAGCCCGGCTGTGCCTCACCAGCAAGGGCATTACGTTTTTTCACTTCGTGGGAAGCCAGTTGCTTTTCCCACAGAAATCAAAAAAGAGGCCTGCCATGAGATTCAGTCTATGCTTGCTGCTGGTCGCGGGCGGCGTGTTGAGCGGCTGTCGCCATAACGAACCGTCCACTCTGGCACAACCGGCGCGCGCCGTGCAATCCGTGGTCGCACGCGAGCAGACCGTGCCCATCCAGGAAGAAGTTGTGGGCACCGTCGCCGCCGAGTTGCATGCCGTGGTGTCCGCAAAAGTCAGCGGCGCCATTGAGCAGATGAACGCCGTGCCGGGCCAAGTAGTGACTGCCGGCTTCGTCATTGCCCGGCTGCACGCACTCGAGATCACGGCCCGGCGCGACCAGGCGCTCGCCATGCGCGATGATGCCGGACAGGAATTTGAGCGGGTCAAGCAATTATTCGAACAAAAAATTGAATCCCAGCAGAAATTCGATGCCGTGGCGACCCGCCATCGCACGGCGCAAGGCGCGCTGGATGAGGCCAACGCGATGATGACCTACACGACCATTTTGGCGCCGTTCGACGGGGTCATCGTGCGCAAACGTGCCGACCAAGGCGACTTGGCCACGCCCGGCCTGCCGCTGGTCGAGATCGAAAATCCACAGCGGCTGCGGCTCGAAGCCGAAGTGCCGGAAGCGGCGGCCAATCGCCTTCAGCTCGGCATTGCGTATCCAGTGACCATTGATGCCGCGCAGATGCACACGAATGCGCCGGTCAGCGAGATCGCGCCGTCGGCCAATCCGTTCAGCCGGACGGTGTTGATCAAGCTGAATCTGCCGCGCGGCCCGGCGTTGCAGGCCGGCCAGTTCGGCCGCGTCACCATCCCGACCGGCGAAAAACGCGCGCTGATTGTGCCGGCCAGCGCAGTGGTGACGCGCGGCCAGCTTGAATTTGTGTTTGTCGCCAGCGGCAAAACGGCGGTTATGCGCATCGTGCGCAGCGGCCGCCGCGCAGCCAGCGGCGTGGAAATTCTGGCGGGCCTAACTGACGGCGAACACGTTGTGACCGACGGCGCTGAAAATCTGCGCGACGGCCAATACATTTATGAATAAGACACCCCCGGCGCTTGGATTTGCAGGCCGGCTGGCCGGCTTGTTCGTTGCCTCGAAATTGACGCCCCTGCTGATCATCGCCGCGATCCTGCTCGGCGGCGCCGCCATTGCGTTGCTGCCGCGCGAGGAAGAGCCCCAAATCAAGGTGCCGATGATTGACGTCATGGTGGCCATGCCCGGCGCCAGCGCGAAAGAAATCGAAGAGCGCGTCACGCGGCCCATGGAGAAATTGTTGTGGGAAATCCCGGGCGTCGAGTATATTTACTCCACGTCCAAAGAAGGGCAAAGCCTCGTCATCGTCCGGTTCCTGGTCGGCCAGAACCTTGAAGACAGCCTGGTCAAGTTGAATCAAAAACTGCAGGGCAACTTCGACCGCATCCCGCATGGCGTGTCGTTACCGTTAGTGAAATCAGTCACGATTGACGACGTGCCGATTTTGTGCGTGACATTGCACGGCACGAACTACGACCATTACACGCTGCGTCGCCTGGTTGCGCAGATTGACGATGCAGTCAAGCAGGTGCCGCAGGTGGCCGAGACGACCGTGATCGGCGGCGCGCGCCGGCAAGTGCGCGTGTTGCTGGATCCGGCCCGGCTCGCGTCGCGCGGGCTGAGCCCGGTTGGCTTGGCGCCAATGTTGCAGCAAGCCAATCGCCAATATGTGTCGGGCACGTTGATTGCCAACAACCGCGCCATCGTGGTGGAGACTGGCGCGTTTCTCAAAGATGCGGCGGACGTCGGCAATGTCGTCGTGGGCGTCTTCGACGGCAAGCCGGTGTACCTGCGCGATGTGGCCACCATTGTGGATGGCGCAGAGGAGCCGGCGCAGTATGTCTTTTACGGCGCCGGCGCGGCGCAAGGCGGACGCGCGGACATTGCGCCGGCTGTGACGCTCAGCATCGCCAAACGGCCGGGCGCCAACGCGGTCGCGGTGGCCGACAAGGTCTTGTGCAAGATTGACGGGCTGCGCGGCGTGATCATTCCCAACGATGTGACGATCTCGATCACGCGCAATTATGGCGAAACCGCAGCGGAGAAGTCCAACGAGCTGCTTGTGCACATGGCGATTGCCGTGCTGGGTGTCACGCTGCTGATCTTGCTGGTGTTGGGCTGGCGCGAATCGTTGGTGGTCGCGCTGGCGATTCCGTGCACGCTGGCGCTGACGCTGGTGGTCTTTTATTTGTGTGGCTATACGCTCAACCGCATCACGTTATTTGCGCTGATTTTCTCGATTGGCATTCTGGTGGACGATGCGATTGTCGTGATTGAAAACATCGTGCGCCACCTGCACTTGCCGGAGAACGCCGGCAAATCGTTGCTCCCTGTCGCCGTGGCCGCCGTCGGCGAAGTCGGCAATCCAACCGTGCTGGCCACCTGGGCCGTGATCGCCGCGATATTGCCGATGGCCATGGTTGGCGGGCTGATGGGGCCGTACATGCGGCCGATTCCGGTGGGCGCCAGTGCCGCCATGATTTTCTCGTTGCTGGTGGCGTTCATCGTCACGCCCTGGGCGGCGGTGCGGATTATGCGCGGCCATGCGCCAGCGCCGGCACCGCGCCGGAATGCAGCGGCACGGCCGCCTCACGAGGAAGATCGTTTCACGCGGTTGTATCGCGCCGTCATGCGGCCGCTGATCACGCAGCGCGGCTGGCGCAGCTTGTTTCTCGTCGGCGTCACGACCTTGCTGGTGCTGGCGCTGGCGCTGGTGGGCGTCGGCTGGGTCAAAGTAAAAATGCTGCCATTCGACAACAAAAGTGAATTCCAAATTATCCTGAACATGCCGGAAGGCAGCCCGCTCGAACGCACGCTGCAGGCCAGCCGCGAGATTGCCGCGGCGATTGCGGCGGAGCCGGAGGTGCGCGATTATCAAATCTATGCCGGCGTGGCATCGCCCTTCAATTTCAACGGATTGGTGCGGCATTACTATTTGCGGCGCGGCAATAACAGTGCCGACATTCAAGTAAACCTGACGCCCAAAGGCGCGCGGGCCGCGCAGAGCCATGTGATTGCCAAGCGCGTGCGGCCGCGGGTCACCCAAATTGCCGACGCGTACGGCGCGCGCGTGGCGGTGGCCGAAGTGCCGCCCGGGCCGCCGGTGCTGCAAACGCTGGTGGCCGAAATATACGGGCCGAGTGAAGCCGCGCGGCTGAAGCTGGCCGCGGCCGTGCGCGATATTTTCAAGCAGACGCCCGGCGTGGTCGACACGGATTGGTATGTGGAAGCGCCGCAGGCCAAGGCCCGTTTTGTGATTGACAAGGAAAAAGCGGCGCTGCACGGCATCAGCGCCGAGACCATTTCGCGCACGCTGCACATGGCGCTTGAAGGCGAATCACTGGAGCTCATCCACCAGCCGCGCGAGAAGGAGGACGTCGATATTGTCCTGCAACTGCCGCGCGCTGCGCGCACCACACCCGAGGATATGCTGGCCCTGCGCGTGCGCGCCGGCGATGCCAATGCGCTGCCGGAACCGGGTACGGGCGGCACCGTGCCGCTGGTGCCGTTGCGCGAACTGGTGCGCATCGAGCCAACCGTCATTGACACCAGCGTCTACCACAAAAACCTCATGCCGGTCACCTACGTCATCGGCGATGTTGCCGGCGCCATTGAAAGCCCGGTCTATGCAATTCTAAAAATGAATGCGGCGCTGAAGAAACTCGACCTGCGCGCGTTCGGCAATGCGCACGCACGGCTCGCTGTTTACAACGCGAGCATGCCGGTCAATGACCTGCAACTGGCGCTGAAATGGGATGGCGAATGGCAGATCACGCTGGAAGTATTTCGTGATCTCGGCAGCGCCTTCGTGGCCGCGCTCATTTTGATTTATCTGCTGATGGTGGGCTGGTTCAAATCTTTCATCACGCCGCTGGTGATCATGGCGGCAATCCCGTTCTCGCTGGTGGGCATTCTGCCGGCGCACGGGCTGCTGGGCGCGTTCTTCACGGCCACCTCGATGATCGGCTTCATGGCCGGCGCGGGGATTGTCGTGCGCAATTCAATTATCTTGGTTGATTTCATCGAGTTGCGCCTTGCGCAGGGCATGCCGCTGGCGGACGCCGTCGTGGATGCCGGCGCCGTGCGCTTCCGGCCCATGCTCCTGACCGCGCTGGCGGTAGTGGTCGGTTCGACGGTGATTTTATTTGATCCGATTTTCCAAGGCCTGGCAATCGCGCTGATGGCCGGGGAAATCGCCTCGCTCCTGTTGAGCCGCATGGCCGTGCCGGTCCTGTACTATCTGACGCGGCGCCGGGCCGACAACCAGTAACCAGCAATGCTGCATCGCCGTCCCGCCGGCGGCGTGGACGGCTTTATAAATCAATGCGCCGCGCATGGATTTTATCAACACCGGCACTGGGCTACCAAGGCGAGAGTGATCCTTATGTCGGAAATGCAGATTTCAGATGAAAATTTGACAGAAATACAAACTTGTGGTACAATAAAGATGAAATAACAGAACCACCCGGGAAAACACCATGAACCGCAACCACCTTTCCACTTGTAAGCGTGTCAGTGTCATGCTTGCCGTCAGTGCCATCGCCGTGATCGTGGGCGTGTCGTTGCTGGCTTGCTGCAATAAAGCAGCCAATGTGACGACGTTTGTGCAGGAATATCAGCGCGGCTTGGTGGCGCTGTGTAATCCGCAACTCGACGTCGTCAGATGCGCAGTGACCAACACGGGCAGCGCCGGCTATGCCTGCACCATCCAGTGCCGCGACCGCGTCACCACGACCGCCGTCACCCTGCAGTTCACGCTGCTCTGCAACGAGCTCGGGCTGATCGAATCCATCCGTGCCGACCACCCGCTCGCGCTGGGGCAAGACCAGCCAAGTGCGCCCGGCGCGGTCATTCCGATCGAGACGGTGATGTATGCCGTCGCGGGCACGCGCGCGCCGCCGGCCGAGTCGTTCGACTTGGTCGTGAAAAGCGCCAAAGCACGCCTGTCCTACGCCAAGCCGGATTTCTACAAGGCGGCCTCGCTGGCGCAATTGCGCGCGAAATGCCCCACGACCCGCACCACCTTCGATGAGATCAGCCAGTTCAGTTTCAGCCTGTTTGCCAGCACGGATTCGTTTCAATATGTCATTAAACGCTCGGCCGGCGTCATCAGCGGCAAGAAACGCAACAAGTTCAAATATCAGCCGAGCTCACAATATGGCACGACCAGTTCGCCCCCGGTCGGCCTCTTTTTGGCAACCCTGAACAAAGAGACGCTGTCGCTGCTGTACCGTCACAAGCAAGACAATCGCGACGGCCTGCTGATGCCCTCCAACATATTTGCCTCGATCCACAACAGCACGAATACCAACAAGCCGGTGCGCGGCGTGGGTTTTGGCACGGTCACGTTCAATATCGACGGCGACCAGCATACCTCGAGCAATGTGCCCGTGCTGCTCAAATTGACGCGTGGCTCTCTTGGGATCAGCAAAGTCAAACTGCCCAAGCGGCGACCAAAATCGACGCAGTAAAACCGGGCCGTGCGGCAGGGCTCAGGGCTCAGGGTTCGGGGTTCAGGGTTCGGGGTTCAGGACCACGGCGCACGCCGTGAAAGATTTGCAGCGTCCTTGTAGCCGCCCGCGGTGAGGGCGGTTTCTGCAGCCGCGGTCATCCGCGCCGGTGGCGGGACTCCAAGCAGGCGCCCGCGGCTACAATGGGCATGCCACCAAGCAACGCATTCATTAGTAAGTTGATGCGCATGCGCCAACGGCGGGATCAATCACTGCAATTGAAGATTGACGATCAACGATTGAAGAAGTACGAAGTAAAGACCTGAACCCTGAACCCTATTTCTGCGCCGCGCTGCACCGGGAGTGCCGCCGCGCCGCCCACCACATGCCCGCTGTCACTGCGCAGAACGCGCTAATGACCTGCACGAACGTCAGCCCGCACCACACCGCCGGATGATCCGCCCGCAGAAATTCAAGTCCGAAACGGATGACCGCATAGCCGCCCAGCCCCGCACTTGCCACCTGCCACGGAAAACGGCGGCGCGGATAATACCACAACAAGGCCACGGCCAGCCCCGCCGTCAGCGCGGCTTCGTATAATTGCACCGGATGGCATGGCAGCGACCGCAGCATGGGCTGGGGCATCAAGCCCATGAAGACTTGATCCAGATACGCGGGTGTGCCGCGCGGAAAGGTGACGGCCAACGGCCAGTTGGTCGGGCACAGCCAGGGAAGACTATGCACCCGCGCCAGCGTGGCCGCATCGAGTTGGTGCCCGAGCAACGCCGGATCAACACACAGATCGCCCCAGCAGCAGCCGCGCATGAAGCAACCCAGCCGCGCGCACACCAGCAGCAGCAGCACGCCCGGCGTGCCCGCATCCGCCAGCGTGGCACATGGAATCCGGCGCACACGCGCATACAGCACCGTGGTGATCACCAGCGCCATGAATGCGATGGTCACGTCGCCGCGCGGCCTCAACCAGTAAGTCCACGGGCGCGCGGTGGATGCGCCATCACGCGCCAGGGTCACCATCAACAGCAAGACAAACACGGTCACCAAACAGCTGCCCATCAAACCATCAACGTGATACGCAGACACGCCGGCGCCGCGAACCAGGTGGCGCGCCACCAGCCACGCCAGCAGCAGGCCGACGATCAGCCACAAGTCGCTGCGCGTCAGCACCGCCACGAGAACACTAATCAGTTGATCAAACATGCATAATGCCGGGCAAATAAAAAAACTACGCCCAGTATAGCATTAAATTCGTTCGTACGAACGAATTTATTTTGCGGCACCGTTTACTGATCACCGAGCCCCGAGCCCGGCTGCGCCTCGCCAGCAGGCATATTGTGCATTTTCACCGACGCACCTTTGCCGCTGCATTCGCCGCACGGAGGCGGCTCCCACTCTGAGTGCAAAGGGCAGAAACACACAAAATAGTGCGCCCGTGATGTAGCCGCGGAACGGCGTTCCGCGTGGTATGCTGCACGCTGCACGCATGCCGTGGTTGCTGCAGTTCCCAGCGTGGGAGCGGCCTCCGTGCTGGCTTGGCTAGTCCCGCCACCGGCGTGGACCGCGAGTCTGTTTCTGCCGTCCCCTTTGGACAAAATCCCTCCCCGCCAAGCCGGGT
>JAPLST010000233.1 GCA_026398485.1 bacterium | reverse complement strand
GGCCGGCGCAGGTCTTCTTCCCAATCTCCGCTTCCACCGAGGCAAGCTCGGTGGGGAGCTCAGAATTGAGGCTCCCACGGCCTTGCACCGTGGGTGAATGAGATTGCGAGGAACGGCGCGGCGTGATGGGACGGCGGGCAGGGCCTGCCCGCCCTACCTCAGCGGTGCTGGCGCGGCATCACCGTCCCCCCTTTTGATAAGGAGGAGATTGGGTGGCATGCTGCCGCATTATGCATTGTCGCGCCTGGCGCGAGAATGCAAACGACAAAAAATGTCGTTTGTGGATGAGTTTAACTGCTGCAGAAGGTGACGGATGCGCTTGTTGATGTATGTGCTTGCGGTTGTTGTTGTGCTGGCCATTGCGGTGACATGCCTGCGTGGCTGTGGTCATGTGCCAACGGCACCTGCGCCTCAGGCCACGGAACCCACGCAGACACTCGCCGTGCCTGTCCCGCCTGCTGCACCCGCCGTCCTGCCTGAGCCGCCGCCGCCAAGCCCGGTGACAAACGTCGTCAGTGTACCGCCCGTCGCAGACGCAACGCTCGTCACGTTGGATGTCGTCTTGTCCGGCCAGCGCGGCATACCGTATGAAGGCACCGTGCGTGTTGATTTCTTTGACATGTACAAGCAGTACACCAGCGTGCGGCAGACCAAGCAAGTCCACGGCGAACCGGCGTTGCGTTTCTCAAACATGCCGCCGATAGATTGTCAAATCACGGCGCGACTGAATAGCTACCTGACCACGACGACAAATGTCCCGCTCGCGGAGGATGCTGGTACGATCAAGACCGTCACCCTGCAGATTAGCCCGGCGCGGGAGTTGCGTGGAACCGTCGTGGATGCAAAAACCAAAACGCCACTCGGCTATGCCGGCGTCGCGCTCATCGCGGGCGGCACGAACACAGCGTGCTGCGATGCAGCCGGCGCGTTTATATTCAGCGAGGTGCAAGATCAAGTGGCTTCTTTGCTGGTCTGGCACGAAGACTATCCCACCCAGCAATTCAGCATTTTCGTGCCGCCCGGCGGCACGTCATCCGCCATGCTTGAACTTGTGCGCGCGGCGCGCATTTTCGGCCATGTGTACGACGTGAGCGGGCGGCCGGTCACGGCTTGTTCCGTGTCATATTTCGTCTACTTCTATGAGACGCAATCCGATCAGCAACAACATGCAAACACCATTACGGACGCCAACGGCTACTTTGACTTTCCGCACGTTATGCCGAACGAGAAGCTGTGTGTTGATGCACAAGCAGGAAATGCACGTGGCTCAGTTAAAGTAGCGGTGCGGGCCGGCGAGCAACGCGAGCTGCAAATTGTAGTGACCAATAGGCCACCACCGCCGTCTTCGAATGGCTGGATTCGGGTCATTGCGCGCGACACAGCCGGCGTGCCGGTCACCAACGCCAACGTGTGTCTCCTCGGCGGGGGATTCAGTATGGTCGGCCAAACATCCAAGGCCGGCGGAGAGTGCGTGGCAAAAGAACGCGTGGGTACCTTCGACATATTGTTGACTTGCGATGGCGTGCCGCCGCTCGTCTTGACCAATGTCGTTGTGCGCTATCAAGAAACCACCACAGTGCATGCAGTCATCGGCACAGTGACGCCGCCTGTTTTCGGGGAAGTCCGCCGCGCCAATGGCAAACCTGCGGTCGGCATTAGCATCATGGCAGAATCGGAAGACAAGCGGGCTGGCATTATTTTCGGAGCCCAGACCGATGCACATGGCGAATTTACCATTCCCGTAGTCCGCCTAGACTTCATGTATAAGCTCACATCACGTCAAGTAGTGATTGACCAGCCGCGCGAGCCGGTCAAGCCGGGTGATTTTGTGCATGTTGTGCTCAAGCCTTACAGTGCCATTCAACTGCAGGCCGTTGCGTCCAATAGTCTACAGAACATTGCCGAGTTGGGTTGTGCGTTCGCACGCGAGCCGCAGGGCGCAGCCGAGTCGGAAAACCATTCTAATTCCTATGAAGGATCGATCCACAAACTATTTCTGCCGTCGTCGGGCGCGTATTGCCTGACGATCAAGGCCAAAGGGTACAAGCCAGTCATGCTGCAGCGCACATTTCTGCCGGACGAAGATGTGAATCTCGGCACGGTGTATTTCGAGAAAGAGGCGCCGGAATGAGTAACGTCCCATTTCCATAGAGTGGGGCGAAGACACAGACTGACCGTGTGACGCGGCAGCCGGCATGCGCGAGATCCCCCGACGCACGCGGCGCGCGTCACCCCCTTTACGAAAGGGGGACGGCAGATCCGCATCTGAGACCCCCACGACCTCGCGTCGTGGGTGAATGAGATTGCGAGGAACGGCGCGGCGTGATGGGACGGCGGGCAGGGCCTGCCCGCCCTACCTCAGCTGTGCTGGCGCGGCAACACCGCCCCCCTTTTGGTAAGGAGGAGATTGGGTGGCATGCTGCCGCATTATGCATT
>JAPLST010000356.1:3520-5995 GCA_026398485.1 bacterium | reverse complement strand
TTTGACATTGCAGCACAATAATCGTAAACTATTCTCGACTTGATGACAGTTAATTTAACCGGAGTCGGTTTGTAGGGATTTGAAACCCCGCAACACGACATTAACTGAAAATCGCACCGCTTGCGACGTTTCTCGAACAGATAATAAACCGTTTTATCCTACCGGCCTTTAACAAATTTCTCATGTCCATGGCGCGCTCCCTGGTGATAAACTAAAAATGAAAAATCCTCGTTCTGGATGATGGTAGATCCAGATTTATGATGTTCAGATTGTAGCATAAGCGCCACAGATTGTCAAAGACTAGATGCTGCTTTCTGAAATTCCGCTATAAGGAAGATGGTTGGATTGTGACGTTGAGGCCATGGCGTGGTTGTTTGCCACGCGGGTGCGCCGGAGGCGCTTTGGAGTGCGGGAGCCATGCTCCCGCTTTCGATGCGGCAGCCATGCTGCCGGGAGCGCGGACCATCCTACGCCGAGCCCGGCCCGGCTAGGCAAAGCGGGAGCGCGGCTCCCGCACTCCAAGGTTCGGCTGCGCCGAACGAAGGGGTCGCCCGCAGCATGGCGGCGGTTCATTTCCTTATATCGGAATTTCAGCGCTGCCTTGCCGCTGCCTGAAATTCAGGTATAAAAAAGTGAGCCGCATTCCCTTGCGGCGATCCTGCCACGGGAGCCGCCGGCGTAGAGCGCGCCGACAGGTAGGGCGGTCAGGCCCTTGACCGCCGCGGTCGTCGTTGCGCCATGGTAGCACCGGCGTGCGCGCGCAGGCAGCAACGGCGGTCAGGGCCTGACCGCCCTACCTCACCCTCCGGCCACGCACGCGCAGAACCCACAACAGGCTTGGCTACGTCAAGTTCGCATTTCCCCCTATATCTGAATTTCAGCTATGCGCAGGTGACGGACGGGTTGGGGGAAGCAAGCTGCTTTTGCACTTGTGGCAAGCGGCACGGCGTGGAGATTTCATTTACGCGTGCGGCGCAGCAGCGCGGCGCACAGCAGCGCCAGCAGCCCGCCGGCCGGCTCCGGCAGCGAACTCACCACCCACCAGCGGGTGGTTGCACCATTGCCGCTCGCATCGCGTGCCACGACCTGCAGCCAGTTGGTGCCTTCATCGAGCGCGATTGTCCGGGCATAGAGCGGCCCGCCCGCGGTCGTCTGCGCATTGATCTGCACAGCCACGACCGCCTGCTGGTCATCCACGCGCACGCTGACCGTTTCCAACGCGGACGTGACCGTCGCACCGGCCGGTGGCGTGATGACCAGAATTCCCGGCGGCAGCGGGTCGGGCGGCGGCGTGGGTGCCGGCAGCGGCGCCAGATGCGCAAAGGCGAAGATGCAGAAACTGGGCGACAGCGTCTCCGTGATCGTGAACTCGTTCATGCCCGCCATCCATTCCGACGCCACGTAGGCACGCAGCTTGGGATACGCCAGTGTGGCGGGGTAGAGATTGGTCCAGAACGTTTCGTAGTGCGTGCCATAATCATCGCCGGTGTTCGACTTGGCAAAGGGGCCGTAGATATGGTAGCCGGGCGGGATATTGGTGCGACCGTTAATGATGAGTTCGCGATGCAGGAAAAACTCGGGTGGCGCGCTGCCGACGCCGGTGATCCACGAGCGGCCCAGCGGATTGCAACCCAGCACGTAATTGCAGTCGTGCTGCACGGCGTTGAGATAGATGGCATTGCCGCTCAAGGCAAAGCCCTTGCACAAGTCCCAGGTGTAGCCATGGCCGCCGGTGCCGCCGCCAAAGCGGATCTGGGTGTAGGGATTGCGGGCGCAACGGTAACTGTTGTTGGCGTTCACCCAGGTGACGGCATCGTTGGCGCGCGCAAGCCAGTACGCGCGGCAGGCCGACTTTGCCGCCGCATCGGTTGCAGGCAAGGTGCATTGGGCATAGGAAAACGATGCGCGCACGCCGGTCGCGAGGAAATCCTGCTGATAGGCAGCGGCGCCCGTGGTGTAGAACAGTTCGGCGGCCGCATCGGCTTGGTCGGCGCCGGTCGCGGCGTGCGCCACGGCATAGGCATAGGCCCGCTGGGCGGCGTCGAGCGCCTGTTGCGCGCGGGCCGCGTCATAGGGCAGGATGCTGCGCGCCCATTGCGCCGCCGCCGCGGCAAACCAGGCCGAGGCCTGCACCACGCCGTTATTATTGCGCAAGTATTTGCCGAACACATAATAATCGAGGCGCGGGTCGGCGACCGGCTCATCCATGCCGCCTTCTTCAAGGCGCTCGGTGCCACCACGCACGCCGCCGTCGGCCGGATCCTGCAGTTGCAACCAAATGTTCAAACCCCCGCTCACTTCATCGAGCACATCGGGGATGTGATTGCCCGCCTCGGGTATGTGCCATTGGGCGTCGGTCATTTTGTTTGACAGCATCGCAAACAGGTCGAGCATCTGGCGCGCGACATCAAGGTGGTAGACGCGGCGGTCGTAATCGCCCGCATCGTGATAGCCACCACGCAGTCCATGCACGTA
>JAPLST010000356.1:0-3483 GCA_026398485.1 bacterium | reverse complement strand
CGAGGCCGGTGCCGGCCGTGATGAACGCGTCAATGTTGGTCGAGCAGGTGAGTTCCATCGCCTGGGTGTGGCACACGCCGTGCTGAAACACGGCTGAAAACGGATTGCTGATCGCGCTGCCGCAGCGCTGCAGATAGACCGCCAAGGCGACATTGGTAAAGACCTGCCAGTAGACGCCGGCGCTGATGGAGAACGGCGGCGAGATGCCCAGGCCGGGCACGGCAATATAGTAGCTGCCCGTGTTGGTCAGCCCGGAGAAATCGAATTGAAAGACACTTTCGCCGGTCATGTCTTTTTCGACATAGGCCGGATTTGAATAATTTTTATTTTGATCGGCGCGCAGCACGACGGGCGCGGCAAAAACCGCCACGCCGTCCGCCACGCGGCAGACAAAGGCGGTGCTGGCAAACGCCAATGGCAGCGCGCCCAGATTGCCAAGAAAGCCGCCCATGTAGCCAAATTTGGTTGTGGCATCCGGCAGATAGCCGACTTGGTTCACTTTGATGTTGCCGTTGCGCGTGCCGGCGTCATCGCGGCGGCAACCCAGATCAATGGCTGCGCCGGTGACGTTCTGGACGCGCACGGTGTAGGCGTGGCCATTGGCCAGCGCGGTGGGCAGTTCCAGGTAGGCCCAGTGGCCATTGGTCGCATTCAGCGAATAGTTTGGATAGCGCGGAAACTGGAGCAACTGGCTGCGCCGGCCGACGCGCACGGGGCGGCGCGCCACCGCGTAATTCGGGTCAGTCGGGCTGCTGATGGTGTAGTTGCCGGTGAGGGTCAACTGGGCCAAGGCGACCGTGCCGGAAAACCCGACGCTGAGATAATTCATGCTCTCGACGGTGAGGGTGGCCGGGACGGCGTGCGCGCGCGCCACACCCCAGACCAGACAGGCAAGCGCAAGTCCGAGGCGGCGGCAATACCGCCGGTTGATGCGGTTGATTGGCATGCCAATAGTGTAGCACATATCCATGCATGCGTCAACACCGACGCGCCGAATCCCTTGAATAAACCGTTTTATTGTGGCTATTGCACGGATGCCACGCTTGAACTTCAAGCCCGGCTTTGGTATACTGCACGCATGAAACCGACACCTGCCTATGGCTATGCGACCCGTTTTGGCGCGTTTACACCCGACCATGCCTACCACATCACCAGCCGGCCGCCTGCGCCGTGGAGCGTGTTTTTGTGGAACGACCATTTTGTCAGCGCCATTGACACCGCCGGCCGCGGCACTGCCACGTTCAAGGATGCTGCGCATCACCGCACGCAACTGCGCCGGGCGCAGACGCCGCGCAAAGTGTTTGTGCGCGATTGCGCCACGGGTGCGTGGTGGGACATGCTCGACTGGGAGCCGGACGGCGAGGTCATCGTGCGCCGCGGCAGCATCGAGTTCCACCGCCGGCCGCGCGGTTTGCACCTGGTGCTGACCATCGTGGTGCCGCGCGCCGCGCCGGTCGAATTGTGGTGCGTGCGGATTGAGAATACGACGCGGCGCGCCCGGCGGCTGCGCGTGTTTGCCGCCAATCATCTCGACCTGGGCGGCTTCACAACCCGCTTTGGCAATTGGTATTCGACCCCCGGTGCTTTTGACCGTGCGGCCAACGGCATGGTGTTTTACTGCAAGAGTCTCGAGCGCCAGCACGCGGCGCACAACGGGTTTCTGATGACCGACGGGCTGGTCAGCGGGTATGACGGTCTCGAAGCCGCCTTTATCGGCCATGGTTCATGGGATCGGCCGGATGCGGTGGTCAACGGGCGTTGCGCCAACACGGCCGAATGCGGCGACGAGCGGTTTCTTGCCGCGCTTGCGACCGACACCGCCGTGGCGGGCGGCAGCATGGCCGAGGTACACTTCATGACCGGTGTGTTTGCCAAGCGCCGCGAGGCACTGGCGCTGCGGCGCAAGTACCTCATGCCACGCGGCGCGGTGGCACGTGCATGCACGGCGGTCGCGGCGCACTGGGCCGCCGCCTGCTCGGCCGTGCAGGTCGAGCTGCCCGACCAAGCCATGGCGCGCATTGCGAATTACTGGCTGCCGTATCAACTGCTGCTCAATGCGGCCTGGACGCGCATTTATTCGCATGGCTTTCGGGATACCTTGCAGGACGCGGAAGGCGTCTGTGCGCTCGATCCCGGGCGGGCGCGGCGGAACATCGAGCAGGCCTTGCAGCATCAGTATGCATCGGGCCGCTGTGTGCGCTCGTGGGGCGGCGTGGCTGCCGCATTGAAGGATGAATTTTACGCTGACAGCCCGATGTGGATTGCGCGCAGCGTGGTTGCCTACCTGAAAGAGACGGGCGACATAGCATTTCTTGAACAACGCCTGCCGTTCCGGGCGCAAGAGCCGGCGGGCGCGCAGTGCGCATCGGCCACGGTGGCGGAGCACGTCCGCCGCGCGTTGCGGTTTCTGTTTCAGGATCGCGGCGCGCGCGGCCTGGTGCGCATTCATCACGGCGATTGGTGCGACACCATGCACCAGGTGGGCGTGCAGGGCCGGGGCGAATCCGTCTGGCTGTCGATTGCCACGGTGCAGGCGCTGAAATGCTGGGCGGAACTGGCGACGTTCATGGGCGACCGGCGCGAGGCGCGCGCGTGCCGCCGCATGGCCGCCACGCTTACGGCCGCGATCAAAAAACACGGCTGGGACGGCGGCTGGTATCGCGCGGCGATCAATGATGATGATCAATGGATTGGCGCGGCCCGCAACCGCTGGGGCAAAGTATTCCTGAATCCGCAGACGTGGTCGGTGCTGGCCGGCATCAATACCGCGGAACGCAACCAGCAACTGTTCAGCGTCATCGAGAAAAACATGGATGGGTATCTTGGACCGCAACTGCTGTGGCCGGCCTATCGCGATGAAGTGCGCGGGATTGGCGCCCTGACCGGGTTTGGCCCGGGTGCGGTTGAAAACGGCTCGGTCTACAATCATGCCGTGTGCTTCCTGATTGCGGCGTATTGCGCGACCGGCCGTGGCGACGACGCGTATCGCCTGTGGTCGACGATCATGCCGGGCGGCGGCGCGGATTCATCGTCGCGCAACCAGAATGCGTGCGCCGAGCCGTTTGCGTTTACCAATTGCCGCATCGGCTATGAGCACGCCACCCTGGCCGGGCGCGGCAACGCCGGGGCGTGGGCGACCGGCACGGCGGCCTGGGCTTTTCTGACGCTGGTCGAGGGCATGCTTGGCGTGCAGCACGATTTTGACGGACTGCGCATCGCGCCATGTCTGCCGCGGCACTGGCGGAAGGTGCGTGTCCGGCGCGTCTTTCGCGGCGCGACCTACGCTATTGTCATCCACAATCCGCGCGGCGTGAGCACCGGCGTGACGAGTGTGCATCTCGACGGCCAACGGTTGCGCACCGCGCTGGTGCCGGCGCTGGGCGCCGGCGCCACGCATCATGTCGATGTCCGCATGGGCTGAATGGCGCGCCGGCATAGCGGCGTGCGGTTTGGTCCTTGGTCCTTGGTCCTTGGTCCTTGGTC
>JAPLST010000035.1:1145-2183 GCA_026398485.1 bacterium | reverse complement strand
GCGCGCCAGCTCGCGCTGGATCGCCTCGCGAATGACCCGATAGTCGCGCTTGATCAGCAAGGTCTTGACCGGCATGCGGTCTTCCGGCGGAGTCAAGATCGTGCTCATGTCGCGCGCACTGGTCAGGGACTGGTACAACGTGCGCGGGATCGGCGTGGCGGACAGGGCCAGCACATCCACCAGCGCGCGAAACTTTTTCAACAATTCTTTCTGGCGCACGCCAAAGCGCTGCTCCTCGTCCACCACCATCAAGCCCAAATCCTGAAAACGCACATCCTTGGCAAACAGCCGGTGCGTTCCGATCACGATATCAACCTGGCCTGCGGCCACGGCGCGCACCGTCGCTTTTTGTTCGCGGGCATGGACGAAGCGGCTCAGCATCTCGACCCGCACCGGATAGTGCGCCATGCGCTCGCGAAACGTGTGCAAATGCTGCTGCGCCAGAATGGTCGTCGGCGCCAGGATCGCCACCTGCTTGCCGTCCATCACCGCCTTGAAGGCCGCGCGCATGGCCACTTCCGTCTTGCCAAAACCGACATCGCCGCAAATCAGCCGATCCATCGCGCGCGCCTGCTGCATGTCTTCCTTGATGTCATGAATGGCCTGTAATTGGTCGGGCGTCTCGGCATACGGAAACGCTTTTTCAAACGACAATTGCCACTCATTGTCGGCGCCAAAGGCGTGACCGGGCTGCGCCGCGCGTTGCGCCTGGCGCTCCAGCAATTCCGCCGCCAAGTCCATCACGGCGTGTTCGGCGCGCGTCCGGCGCGCCATCCAGCGCCCGCCGCCCAACGTGTCGAGTTGCGGCGCGCCGTCGCCCACCGCGGCATAACGTTCGAGCAAATGCGCCTGCTCCAGCGGCACATACAGCAAGGCATTGTCGGCATAGCGCACGACCACCATCTCGCGTTGCGCATCACCAAGGTCGATCAAGCGAATGCCCTCAAACAGGCCGATGCCATGGTTGACATGCACAATGCACTCGCCGACATTGACGCTGGCGATATTTTCAATCGGCGTGGTCCGGCCCTGGCGCGC
>JAPLST010000035.1:0-1140 GCA_026398485.1 bacterium | reverse complement strand
GCCGCATCCGCCGCCGCCGCACGTGTACCCGCGCGAAAATTTCATCATCGGTGACAATCACCTGCCGGCAGTCCGGCAAGATCCAGCCCTCAGTCAGCAATCCGACGTGGATTTGCAATCCGTCCGTCACCGCGCCGCATTCCTCCTGCAGCAAATCGCGCAGGCGATCCCGCTCCGCCTCCGTCGCGCACACCAAGGTTACCTGGTATTCACGCTCGCGCCAGTGCGCCAACTGCCGCGCGAACGTGCGCAGCGCATATTGGTGCGGCTTCAGGTGCTGCGCCGCCGCCACATCCTCGAGCATCACCTCCAGATGCCGCGCCTCAGTCGCAAGCTGCAGCGCGGTCGCCGCCAAATGATCGGGAATGTCGACCGCCAGCTCCTGCGCATACAGCGTCGCCAATGCGTTGCTGCGCGCCAGCCAGCGGTCGAAGCGCCGGCCGGGGCGCAAAGCGTCCGGCGCCTGATCCTGCGCGTCCATGCGTTTCACCGCGGCAAGCGTGTGCCGGAATTCATGCCAGATGATCAGCGGCGCCGTCGTGAAATAATCGAGCAGATTTGGTTCGGTGTCGCCCTCGGGCGACAACAGGCGCACACTCGATTCACGCGCCGGCGGAATGACGCTTTCACTCATTTCCTCGTGCGCCGCCGAGCGTTGCGAATGCACATCAAAGGCGCGCAGCGAACTGATCTCGTCGCCCATGAACTCGATCCGGATCGGCCGCTCGGCCGTCACCGGGTACACATCAATAATGCCGCCGCGCGCACTGCACTCGCCCGGAAATTCGACCATTCCGGTGCGCTCATAACCCAGCTCGAACAGGCGCCGCAGCAGCTCGATCATGTCCCATGTCGCGCCGCACGCCAGCCGCAGCAGATGGGCGCTGAATGCCTCCGGTGCCGGCAGCAGTTGCGCCAGCGCCTGCCACGGCGTGGCCACCAGGCGCACGCGCTCTTCGCGAATGCCGGTCAACGTCTCGATCCGTTCGAGATTCACCGATTGGTTGGGAATCAGATCGTCCTGCTCGACATCATGCGCCGAAAACAGCGCCGCGTGCGCGCCGCACAGCGTGTGCAAATTGCAGTACACCCGCTCGGCGCTCTCCGCATCGGGCGTGATCACCACCACCGGCCGTTGCG
>JAPLST010000290.1:2580-30033 GCA_026398485.1 bacterium | reverse complement strand
GCTCAGTAATCAGTGTTCGGTGTTCGGTGTTCGGTGTTCGGTGAAGAAGCAGAGGCTGCGCCGTGCGTCCAAGCCGTGCGGCTTGGCCACATTTGCTGCACCGCCACATTGAATACAGGATATCGAACACCGAATACTGAATACCAGTTCTGTCTTTGTGGCCACGCCGCCCGGCGTGGATTCTGCCGCCAATTCTGCCGCCGCCTTTGCCGCCGCCCCATTCATCCATCCTTCCATCCTTTCTGGGCGGGGTCCAATCCGGGCGGTTGACGCTGGCGCGCAAAGGTGCTATACTTTCGTTGCTATATTCATAACGCACAGTCGCACGTCCGCGGGCGTGCATCACCGAATGGAGCGCACACTATGTTTGGTTTGAGCATGTGGGAAATAGTTGTGGTGGTCTTGGCGATCCTGTTATTGTTCGGCGGGTCGGCCAAGTTGCCGGAGATGGCGCGTTCCCTGGGCAAGGCCTTCAAGGAATTTAAGAAGGCCGTCAAGGAGGTGCAGAGCGACGTCGCCAACGATGATGACACCAAGCCCGCCAATGAGCCGCGTTCCGACAATAAGCCCCGGCCCGTCTAACGCACTGGTGGATCAGCCCAAGACGATCTTCGCGCACATTGCCGAGCTGCGCAGCTGCGTTGTGCGCGCGCTGCTGGGGCTGGCGGTGGGCATGGCGATTGCCTTGCCGTTCCAAAGCAGGTTGCTGATGATCTTGGTGTATCCGGCGCGCGGTTCCTTGTCGCATTTGACCTATCTCAGCCCGGCCGAGCCGTTCATGACGCAATTCAAGCTGGCGCTGGTGGCCGGCTTGCTGCTGGCCCTGCCGTATGTGGTGTGGCAACTGTGGACTTTTGTCGCGCCGGCGCTGTATGTCCGCGAGCAACGGTGGATTGCGCGCTTGTCGGGCTTCTCGCTGGGGCTTTTCTGGCTGGGTGTCTTGTTTGCGTACGGCGTGGCGATCCCCTTTACCATGCGCTTTTTCCAGCAATACCAGAACGAGTTTCTCTTTGACAATATCACCATTAACAACTACGTCAATTTTGCGCTGGCAATGCTGGTGGCGTTTGGCGCGGCATTCCAGTTGCCGCTGGTGCTGCTGTTCTTGATGCGCACCGGGCTGGTGACGCGGGCGCGCCTGGCGGGCAATCGGCGGCTGGTGATTGTGATCGTGCTGATTGTCGCGGCGGTCTTTACGCCGGCGGATGTCGTGTCCATGTTTGTGATGGCCGTGCCGCTGTACGCATTGTTTGAGATTGCGCTCGGAGTTGAGCTGATGATTGCCGCGCGGGCCGCGCGGGCCGCGCAACCGCAGGAGCCCGCATCATGACGCCGGCCGCGCCGTACACGGTCATCACGCTGGCACTGGGCAGTTTGGAGACCAATTGCTATGTGGTGGCGGAACGCGCGACGGGTGCCGCGTTGTGCATTGACCCGGGCGCGGACGCCGCGGCCATCGCGCGGCGCGTGCAACAGGAAGGCCTGACGGTGCAGGGCATTGCGCTCACCCACGGGCATGGTGATCACATCGGCGCGGTGGCGCGGCTGCGCAAGGAATGGGGCGTGCCGGTTTATATTCACCACGCCGATGCCGACATGCTAACCAGCGCGGCGCGCAATTTGTCGACCATGCTCGGCGCGCATATCGTGACCGATGCGGCCGACACGACCGTGGCGGATGCCGACGCGCTGACTTTTGGCGGCACGCGCGTGGCGGTGCTGCACACGCCGGGGCACACGCCGGGCGGCGTGTGTTATTTCATTGCCGCGAACACGCCGCCGCTGCTGTTCAGTGGCGACACGTTGTTTCGACGCGAGGTTGGGCGCTGCGACCTGCCGGGCGGCAGCTGGCCCGCGCTGCAGCAATCAGTGCGCGGGAAATTGTATGTGCTGCCGGGGGCGACGCGGGTGTATCCCGGCCATGGCCCGGCCACGACGATTGACGAGGAAATGCGCGAGAATCCGCATGTGGCAAATTAGGGTTCAGGGTTCAGGATTTACGATGAGAACGAAATGAAGGCGTTGCGGGATATATGGCAGTATCGGCGCTTGCTGCACGATCTGGTCGTGCAGGATTTTCGCAGCCGCTATGCCGGGTCGGTCGTGGGGGTCTTCTGGAATGTGCTGCAGCCGGCGGCCCAGGTGTTGATCTTCGCGGTGATCTTGGCGAAAATCATGGGCTCGCGCTTGCCGGACAGTTTGCAGATGGCCCAGATCGACGACCCGTATGCGCTCAGCATTTACATTTGTGCCGGCTTGTTGCCGTGGATCGTCTTGAGCGAGACCATCGCGCGCACCAGCACCAGTTTCATCGCCCACAGCAATTTGATCAAAAAAGTCGCCTTTCCCCATGTGCTGCTGGTGATGTACCAAGTGATCAGCGGCGCGATCACCTTGCTGCTGATGCTGGCGCTGTTCATCATCGTGATGGTCGCGACCGGGCACATGCTGGGCTGGAGCATCGTCTGGGTGCCGCTGCTGGTGCTGGTGCAGGCGCTGTTCACGTATGGCGTGGGCTTGTTCCTGGCGACGATCACGGCCCACTTCCGGGACATGCCGCAGATCGTCGGGATTTTCTTGCAGGTCTGGTTCTGGGTGACCCCCATCGTGTATCCGCGCGACTTGATGAACACCATCATGCCGTGGGGCCTGGGCCCGGTCCTGCTGCGCATCAATCCGCTCTATCATTTGACCAACATGTATCAGAACGTGTTGTTCAAGCAGGTGGTGCAGTTTGATTTTATGCCCAACACGCTGGTGCCGGCGTCGGACCAGTTTTTGTTGAAACTGCTGGTGTTCAGCGGGATTACCGTGCTGGTGGTGCTGGGCTCAAATGTGTTTTATGAGAAGCTGCGCGGCGAATTGCCGGATCAATTATAACCCCGCCATGGCGACGGGCCCGGACAGGCGATGAACTGGCGCATAGTTCCCTATAATCTGCGGATGATGGCGCGCCATGCGCTGAAGCGCAGCGCGCTGTTTCACCGCTGCATGGCCGAGCTGGCGGCGTTTCGCGAACTGGCGCCGGAGGCCCGGCGGGCGCGCCAGTGCGCGCTGCTCGAGGATGTCCTGGCCAGCGCGGCGCGGACACGCCATTATGCCCCGCTGTTGCAGGCCCTGCAGCGCTTCGACAATCCCATCGAGCGCTTGAAAGCATTGCCGTACTTGGAGAAAGAAGTCGTGCGCGTCGCGCCGGACGCGTTTGTGGCGCCCGCCCGCTTCAGCATCACGGCGCATACCAGCGGCACGACCGGCACGCCCTTGCGGCTGCGCCGTGATTTGTATTGCGTGGCGCGCGAGGAAGCCGGCTTCTTCCAGTGGCATCAGGCCGCCGGCTGGACGGCGGTGGACGAAATGGCCGTGCTGCGCGGCGATATCGTGGTCGACATTGCGCGGCAGCGGCCGCCATTCGGCCTGCGCGACGTGTTTTTCAACCGGCGGGTGTTGTCCTCGTATCATCTCAGCGAGCGGACGCTGCCGTGGTATCTTGCGACACTGCGCGCCGCGCCGACCCGCTTTCTGGCGGCCTATCCCAGCAGCGCGTGGCTGCTGGCGGAATATGTGCAACGCACGCAGGCGGCGCCGCTGGGCATGGGCGCCGTGTTCCTCGCGTCCGAAACGGTGACGCCCGCCGCCTGCGCGCTGATCAACGCGCAACTCGGCCCGGTGCAGGCGCAGTACGGCAATGCCGAGCGGGTCTGCTGGATGACGACCTGCGCCGCCGGTTGCTATCACGAAGACACCCAATACGGTTTTACCGAATACCTGCCGCTGGGTGATGACCGGTATGAAATCGTGGCGACCGGTTTTGTGAATCACGTCATGCCGCTCTTGCGCTATCGCACGGGCGACATTGCGGTGGCGCCGTTTGGCTGGGAAACACGCTGCGCGTGCGGCCAGCCGGGGCCCGGTTGCGCGCAGATTCTGGGGCGCGCGGACGATTTCATTGTGACGCCGGACGGGCGGCGGATTGGCCGCCTGGATCATGTGTTCAAGGAAGCGCAGCACGTGATTGCGGCCCAGATTTTGCAGACCACGCCCACCCAGATCGAGCTGCGGGTCATCCGCGCGCCGCAGTATGCCACGCGCGACGAGGCCGCCTTGCGCGCCGAGCTGCTGACGCGGCTGGGCGCCACGGTTGCCGTGACGTTTTGCTATGTGGACGAGCTGCCGCGCACGGCCCAAGGCAAGTTTCGCGCCGTCGTGTCGGCGTGCGCCCATGCACAGCACGGAGGCACATGATGCAACGTTTTGAACACTGGCGCTGGCGCTGGCATCGGTTGCAGGCCATGCCCTTGGCGGAATTATGCGCGCGTGGCTGGCGGCGCGTGCGCCGGCGTGCAACCCAGCGCGCGATCATGCGTGAGCAGGTGCCGGCGACGCTCAGCGCCGTGCTGGCGCATGCGGACTGCCGCGTGGGCGCGCTGGCGACGGGCGCCGTGTCGCCACCGCTGGCGCCGGCGTATCAAGCCGGCCTGCTTGAAGCTGCCGAACACGTCTGATCATGGGCAGCGAATTTTGTTTCACGAATGGCATGGATTGGTATACCGATCCGCAGCGCGGCGTGACCTATCCGCGCGTGCCGGCGTGGCAGATCAACTATCGCGTTGGCGCCCAGCCGGACGCGATCATGCCGGTCTGGTGGCTGAACCGCCACCAACATTTGATGCCAGTAGCACTGGCCTATTTCGTCACCGGTGACGAACGCTATGCCCGCACCATTGCGCAGCAGCTTGAAGACTGGTTGGGTGCGTGCGAATATCCCCACGGCCCGGCATGGTGTACCGGCATTGAAGCCGGCGTGCGCCTGCTGACGTGGAGCTGGCTGTATCGTTTGCTCTTCAGTCACGGGCGGCCGGCGGCCTTCTCGGACGCGCTGCTGATGGCGTGGTTCCGCGCCGTGCGGCAACATGTGCGCTTCATCGACACGCACTGGGCGCGCTACTCGAGCGCCAACAATCACACCATTGCGGAAGCGGTGGGCCTGCTGGCGGCGTGCTGCACCTGGCCGGCATTGCTGCCCGAACAGGGCTGGCTGCGCCGTGCGCGTGCGGTGCTGCGCGCTGAATGTGCGCGGCAAGTGTCGGATGACGGCGTGCATCAGGAACAGGCGCTGGCCTATCATGCCTTTGTCATGGAATTGCTGGTCAATGCGCTGGTGCTGGACGACCACCTGCGGGACGAGCTGCAGCCGCTGGTGCATCGCATGGCGCTATTTCTGCGCGCCTGTCTGGCGGGGACAACCACGCCGGCGGATTTTGGCGACAGCGACGACGCGGTCGCCACCGGCATTGTCACGCGTGATGCGCAGTATTACGCGCAAGTGTTGGCGGCCGCGGAAACGGTGGACACGACCGCCGCGCTCAGCAGCTTTGCGCCGGTGACTGCGGCGGTGTTTTGGTACACCGGCCGCAATGGCAGCCCGATGACCACGCCCGACGTGGAAGCTGCCACGCATGATTTTTCGACCGGCGGGTATGTCATGTGGGCCGGCGCCATGGGCAGTGGCTTGACTGCAAAACTCTGCATGGATGTCGGCCCGCTGGGGCTCGGCGCCTTGGCGGCGCACGGCCACGCCGATGCCCTGGCCCTGGCCATGCACATCAATGGCGAGCCGCTGCTCATTGATTGCGGCACCTATGCCTATCATGGCGAGCCGCAGTGGCGGGCCTACTTCAAGGGCACACAAGCCCACAACACGCTGCGGATCAATCATCAAGACCAAGCGCGCATGAGCGGGCCGTTTATGTGGCGGCAGCCCTATCGCGTGTTTGTGCATCATGCGGTGGCCAGCGAAGATCAGTTTGATGTCGTGGCCGAGCATGACGGCTACCTGAACGACGGGGATGTTATGCATCGCCGCCATGTTGCCTGGCATCCGCTGCATCGCCGCTGGGTGATTGACGATGTCTTCATGGGCCCGCATGCCTGCGCGGTCGAATTGCTGTTGCATGTGCATCCCGATCGCCGCGTTGTGGTGGACGGCACCACTGCGCGGGTGTACGGGACGGGCTATTGCCTGCACCTCCAATTCCCCGCAGAACTGGCGCTGCGCAGTGCCTGCGGCGAACTGGATCCGCCGCTGGGCTGGTATTCCCCGCGCTTGGGCGTGAAAATTCCCTGCACGACCTTGTGCGCCAGCGGCCGCGTCGAGTCGCACACGAACATGATCACCTGGCTTTCCATCGAGCCCGCCGTGTGACGACGCCACCCGCACCGCCGCTGCAATCGCACGCACCCGCCGCGCGGGCCCCGCATGTGCTGCTGCTGGTCGAGAATTTGCCGGTGCCGGCGGATTTCCGCGCGTGGCTGATTGCCGGCACCCTGCGCGACGCCGGCTATGTCGTCAGCATCATTTCACCGGCGTCTGCCGCATGGCCGGCAGGTTCTGATCTGATTGACGGGATTCACATCGAGCGCCACACCTTGCCGTGCGAGGCGCGCGGCTGGCTTGCGTATCCCCTTGAATATGCGGCCGCGTTGTGGCATGAGCTGCGCCTGTCCCTGCGTGTCTTCCGCCGCCAACGCGTGGATGTCATTCATGCCTGCAATCCGCCGGACCTGCTCTGGCTGATCGGCCTGTTCTGGCGCGTGCGCGGCGTACGCTTTGTCTTCGACCACCATGACCTGTGCCCCGAACTGGTGTTGGCCAAATTGCAGTGCCAGGCGCCGCGGCAATTGCGCTGGTGGCAGCGCGGCTTGTATGGCATCAGCCTTGTGCTGGAGCGCATCACGCACTGGTGCGCGGACATGGTGCTGGCGACCAACGACAGCTATCGACGCGTGTCCCTCGAGCGCAATCATTATCCGGCGGACAAGACGGTCACGGTGAAAACGGCACCGACGCGCGCGGAAATTGCCACGGCTCCGCGCCACACGCCGCGCCACGCCGCGCCGCTGACACTGGCATATGTCGGCGTCATGGCCGCCCAGGATGGCGTGGACGGGCTCCTGCGCGTGGTGCGCCGGTTGCGCGACGACCATCACCTGGTGGTGGCGCTGACCTTGATGGGCGACGGGCCGGAGCGCGCCGCGCTTGAACAGCTCGCGCGGCAACTGGACGTGGCGGCGCAGGTGCGCTTCACCGGCTTCCTGCCGCGGGCAGACATACTGGCGCTGCTGGCACAGTGCGATGTGGGTGTCACACCCGACCCGCCCGGGCCGATGAACAACGCGTCAAGCATGCTGAAGGTGCTGGACTACCTGTTGTGCGGCCTGCCGCAAGTCTTGTACGATTTGCCGGAAAACCGGGTCACGGCGGGCGCAGCCGGGGTCTATGCCCGGCCGGGTGATGAACACGATTTGGCGGCCGTGCTGGCGCGCGTGCTGACGGACGATGCCCTGCGCATCACGCTGGCGGCCCGGGCGCAGGAGCGGCTTGCCACACTGGCATGGGAAGACAACGGCGCGTGCGCCTTGCGCGAAGCCTACCGTCGTCTGACCGCGCCGCGTTGAAAAACTGTCATTCGCAGTTTTTCAGTCTCTTCTGTGGTCTTTCCTTCATCATTGGATATCGAGTGTTGGCTATTGGATATTCAGCAGCTCGTCTGCCAGACCCCACGAACCCGCCGTTGGCGGTAAGCATTTCTACCCGCGCGGCGGCGCAACCAGCTGCGCAAGCACCGCCAGCGCCTCGGTGACGCGCACAACCGGAATCCCGCCGACACGCCGCATGCGCAGCACATGCGTGTCGCCGGACACCAGCAGATGCGCGGCTTCCGCCACGGCCAGATCAACAAACATCTGATCGCTGGTATCGCAGCAACGTTCCCCGGCGAGTGGCGCGACGGCACAAAACCAGACCAGATTGCGGTAGAACGTCAACGGAATTTCGGGCGTGACCCGCAAGGCGCGCAGACGCTCCAGAAATTTGCTGCGCTGCAACACTGCAGCCAGCTCATCTACCATTGGCTGGCTGGCCAGAATCCGACAGTGCCCCGTCTGGGCATGGCGCAGCAGGCACAGTGCCGGGCCGGTCCAGAGCAATCCCGCAACAGCAACATTGGTATCCAGCACCACGGCGATCATCGCTTGCCACGGCGCCGAATGCTGTGGACAAGCGCATTGATTTCCTTCAACGACGGCGTCGCGCGCGCGGGGCTGGCCTCAACCCGCGCGAGCCAATCGCTGGCGGCCGGCAGTTGCCCCGGTTGTTCGAGCGGGACGATCCGAAAGATCGGGCGTGAATGCGCAATGGCGATGAAACTCTCGCCTTGCTGCACGCGCTTGACCAGTTCCGGGAAGCGATAGCGCACATCCGTTGCAGTAATAGTATTTTCCATCTTCGTGGCCAGTCAGGTTATGATGCTTACATTATATATAAATGTCGTTAGAATGTCAAATTAATGCACATCCATGCTCGGCGTAAGATGGTCAGCGCTACCGGCAGCATGGCGCTTGGTTTTTCTCAGCACCACCGGGAGCCGCCGCCGTGCGGCGGCTGCATTGCTACACCATATTTTTTTTCGCGGCGAAAAAAATTACGGCGAAGACCATCAAGCCCATGCCCGCGGCCGGCTCCGGCACCACCACCAACCCGCTTGCCACATTGGCGGATTGCCCATCGGGATTGGTCAGCACGATGGTGCGGCCACCGGGGCTCGCGGCGCCGCTGATGTCAAACGTCGCCGTCACGTTCGACGGCGTTAGATAGACGACATTGTAATTGGAAATGCCATTGGGCGAGCCGCCGGTAAGCACCACGACCAGCCGGTTGGTGTAGCCGGCGCCCGGATCATAGAAACCCGTGCCGGTCAGCGCCAGGGCAAAGGCGGTGGCGCTTTGCGGCGCATTGGTGGCGGGATCCACCAAGGTTGGCGCAGGCGAGAGCATTTTGGCGACATACGTGCGCCAGGTGTTGGCCGGCGTGTTGGCATACTCCTGAATGGTCCACATGCTCATGTCGTCGTTGGGATCCAGCGTGGTGGCACTGTAATCGCCCCAGCGGTTGCGCGAAATAGTGTCCAGCTTGGTGTAGGCGGCAAGCCCGGCTTTGAACAGCAACACCGCGCCCATCGTGCCCGCCACATCAGTCGCAAGCCGGCCGCAGGTGTAGCACCCGATGAATTCCGTGCTTTTCGAGCCGGAACAACCAAGCACTGCATGGCCCTGGCCGTTCACCATAACCGACGGATAATAATAAAAGCGCGGATCACTGGCGGCGGGATCATAGATGCGGCCGCTTTGCACCAGTGTCGGCGTGGCGGTCGCCACGTTGAGTTCCAGCCATTCGGCGGCCGCGCGGTCTGCGCTGGTTGCGCCGCCACTGCTGTTCACGCCGATGCAGCGGCAGGTCCACAAGCGATTGTTGCGGATCACCGTGTTCTGCAGGCGCATATCGCCGGTATCAACGGCCGTCGTGCTGCCGCTGGCCGGCGCATCAGGCTGCACGCCGAAACTCGGCGTGGTGAGCGTGCTGGATACGCCGTCAAGCGTGGGCACCCCGCCGCTCCAGGTCACGCGGCGATATTGAATATTGGCATAAACAGACGCCGAGGCCGCGACAATCCAGGCCCGCGCATCCGGCGCGACGGCGTCGTGGTTGTGCGCCGGCTGCGGCGTGGAGTACATGTCACTGATGCCGGTCCATTGATAAATCGTGGTGATGGAGGGCGCCGGCGCGATCAGTGGCGCTTTGGCGGTGGCCAGAATCTTGGCATAATTCAGGCCGGCAGTCGGGAAAATGCGCGTGCCAAAATAAACACCGTTGTCGTCCATGCCGATGGTCGAGTGGTCGGTAAAATAGTTGATGCCGCCGGAACTGTCCACATGCATCGGCAGCAGATATTTATCCCAGATGCCGCTGGTCGGGTCGCTGGTGCGACAGACGGCCAGAATCACGTCGTTGCTGATGGTGTTGGCGCCGAACTCCATGGCAGTGGCGAACCAGCGGCCGCTACGCCGGTCATACAGGACGCGCGGATCGAACGCGCCGCCGCGCGGATAGGTGACCCCGCCAATCGTCACCGTGAAAAACGAGGCCAAGGTCACATCGCTCAGTTGCGTGCCCGTGCGGGAATAAATCGTGACATTGCCGTTGATGACTTCCATGAAATGATTGGGGCCGATGGCGCCCATGGTGTCGGGCGGGAGCCAGCCGGTGTCGTTGCGGGCGTTAAAGAGCGTGCCGGTGGCTTGCGGCGCGCGCCGGCCGGGCGTGGCATAAACGGCGTGGTCTGCCGCCGCACGGGCCGCCGGTTCAATTGCATTCATTTCAGGCACGCCCAAAGGCGCAACGCGGTTGACTGCTGCGACTTCATGCTGCGCGCGATCCCGCGCCCGCATGGCGTCCCAGGTGTCCTGAAACGGCGCCGAAGCGATGCTGAGTGCAGCGCCTTGCACGGTGGCAGTGGCCGCCGCGCGGCACGAAACAGCAACTGCCGCCACGGCCAGTGTACTAACAAACCACGCGAACACGGTGATGCGTGAAACGATGGATGGCCACATAATCAGGTCCTGAGTGTGAGTGAGATTAATCAAGTATTTACATGCCATTATACGATATTGTCCGGTCGCTGTCAAGATCGGTGTTTCTTCCCAATCCAACATTCAAATATTTCGGTCAGGCCATCGGCGCGGCGCGCCACGCGACCGGATCGAGCTGGTAATATTGCTGCAACTGTTCGTAGAGCCGCGGGTCGCGCTGGTGCAACGCATCCGGCCGCTCGAAAAACGCCTCCGTCGCCACGGCGAAGAATTCGGCGGGATTTGTCGCGCCATACTCGTCGAGCACATGCGGGCGCTGCTGCGCAATATCCTGCAGCAATTGCTCATACTCGGCGCTGAAGGCCTGCGCCCACGCGGCATAGCGCGAGCGCGACGCCAGCCGCGGCGCGCCGTTGGCGTGTCCGTCTTCCTGGTCGAGCTGGTGCGCAAATTCATGCAGCACGACATTCTGCCCGTCAGCCGGCGAGGCCGCCTCGCGCGCCACATAATCCCAGGCCAGCACCACATCGCCGCCTTGCCATGACTCGCCTGCCCGCACGCTTGGCTGGGTGGTGTACTGCGTGCCCAAAGGCACCACGGCCTCGGCCACATAGGGATGCGGATAGACCAAGATTGAGCGCGCATGCGGAAACATGCGCACCGGCCGGTTCAGCAACAGCAGGCACGCTTCCGCGGCAATGATGACTTTCATCTCCTCGGTCACGGTCAAGCCGCCGCAGCCTTCAAACGTTTTCTCCGCCAAAAACAGTTTAATGTCGTTATGCAATTGTTCGGTGAGCGTGTCCGGCAGGTGCTGGTAGAGGTATACCGCACGCCGCAGTAGTGCGCGCCACGCGGGCGGGAATGGCGCGGCCAACGCGCGGCGGCGCCGTTGCCGGCGTGCCAGCACCACGCCCAGCACCAGCACGCCCACACCGCCCAAGATTGCTGTAATTGCCGGCGTGCCAGCGCCACACCCAGCACCAGCGCGCCCACGCCGCCCAAGACTGCCAAAATGAGTAATATCATGTTGCGAGTATACTGTAAGGCAGGTCAAGGGCCATAAAGGCGAATATCCAATATCGAACAAGGAATATCGAAGGCCGAAGTATCTGCGCAGAATTTCATCATTGGACATTCCTTGTTCGATATTCGATATTCATCAGTGATCACTGGTCACTGGTCAATTATTGAACAAGGAATATTGAAGGCCGAAGTATCTGCGCAGAATTTCATCATTGGACATTCCTTGTTCGATATTCGATATTCATCAGTGGTCACTGGTTACTGGTCATCTGTCAATTATTGAACAAGGAATATCGAAGGCTGAAGTATCTGCGCAGAATTTCATCATTGGACATTCCTTGTTCGATATTCGATATTCATCACTGGTCGGCGGGCATGGTGAACGACAGCGTTTGGCCGGCCGCTTCGGCACATTGGCCGAGAAAACGGCGGAAGGCGCGATACTGCCGCGGTTGAATCTCCCGTTGGGTCAAGCGCAGTTGCCATGTGGCCTGCACCGTCGCGCCGGTCACGGCGGCGTGCAGCGCAAACGAGCCAAAGCGCGTCTGCACGACCCGGTTGGTGATCGGCACCGTCGCGCGCATGCAGTCAGGAAACGCAAGCGTGTAGTTGCGTTGATCGGTTTGCAGGGAGTCCAAGCGCAAGGGATAGTGCCGTGTTTCAAGGCCGCCAAGTAAATCGTCGGTCTTGAGCGGCAGCGGCAGGTTGAGCGTCATCAAGGTGCCGGCGCGCTGGGCGAAGCGCGGCGCATCAAAGGCGACGACGATGGTGAGCGGTGCATTGGTTGCCGGCACATTTTGCACGGCAAAACTGGTCAACCGCGCGCCCGGGTCAATTTGCGAGAGCAGGTAACTGGCGATGCGCTCGTGCTTGTCGAGTTGTTCGAGGGCGCGGCGCGCGCCGGCCGCTTCCAGGCGCGCATAGCTCGAAACAAGGGTGCCGGTGAAGCGCCCGTCGGGCATCACGGCGCCGTTGAACGTCACCTGTGCGCGGCAGTCTTCCGGCGGCAGCAGCGGCGTGCGGACAAAGTGGCCGACGCCATTGCTCAACACGAAGGCGTCGACATCCTGGCAGTTGCCGGGCAGCAAATCATAGTCACCCAGCCGGAAGGTCGGGTCACAGAACAGGTTCAGCGCCGGAATGTACACCAGCGCATGGTCAAACACATCCGGCGCCGGCACGGCTTGGAACAAGCGGCCGCGGTCGGCGGTGCGCACCAGCGCGGTGTGCGCCTCGATATCGAGCGCGCGCAGCAATTCGCGCAGCAGCAGCGACAGGTCTTTGCAATCGCCGCAGCGGTTGGCCAAAATATCCGGGACGGGATGGGGTTTGACGCCGGCAATGTCATTCTCATACATTTGGGTGTAACGGAAATTCCGCGTGATATAGCGAAAGACCGCCGCAACGCGCGCGACCGGCGTGGTAATGCCGGCAGTGATGCCGCGCGCCAGGCGGCGCACGTCCTGGTCACCGCGCATGACATCGGCTTCCATCGCCTGCTGCCATTGCGCAATCATCAGCCAGTTGGTCATGGTTGAGAGCGCCAGCACGGGCGCGCAGTCGAGCATGGGCGGGCTGAGCGGCTCGGCGATGTAGGCCGGCAGATTGGTGCAGAACCAGGTATGCACCACGCCGCCATAGGCCGGCGCCACGCGGTGATTGATCGCGGCGCCGGTGCTGGTGAACGTCAACGCGCGATTGGTGGTGATGGCCAGGACGAGTTCGGCGCGGGTCATCAAGGTCTGGCTGCGCGCGAACGAGTGCAACGTGTAGAAATGTTCGTCGAGCCAGCTGCCGCCATAGCGATTGATCACATATTTGTATTCGACCAGGTCGCCGACCTGGACATCCGGGAATTCGATTTGGGTGTCGGTCAAATGGGTGCTTTCCAAAACGCGGCCGTCGGCTTTGTGGGTGACGGCGCGTTGCACCTCGCAGCGCGGCAGCGCGACACTCGACGCCAGTTGCACGCCGCGCGGCTGCAGGACGCGTTGCACGACATGGAATTGCTGCCGCGACGAGCCGTCGGCATACAGCTGGATCAGGGATTGGCGCAACACTATTTCGGTCAGCACCGCCGGATCCGTGACACGCCGGCGCAGGGCGCGCGCAATCATCGCCCGCAGGTCGTTTTCGTTGTATTCATACCGGGCAAAAAAGGCGTGGCTCTTGCCCTGCAGGAAGTCAACATAGCGGCGCAGCCACAGAAAGTCGGGTTGGTACACCAGACACGTTTGATAGGCCGCAACGGCATTGGAGACCTCGCCGGCGATGGCATACAAGTCGCCGAGAAATTTGTGGAACCCGCCATGATCGGGGAAACGCTGCAGCGCGCGCCGCACGGTGGCAAAGCCGTTGGTCAGGTCGCGGGCGCGCAGCCAGGCCTGCAGCCGCATCAGCGTGACATCCGGGTCGTGCGGATAATACTGTTCCAATTGGTCGAGGGTGGCATGCACGGCGGCCATGTCGTCATGGCGAAAGGCGAGTTGCACCAAACTTTGCCGGGCGGCAAACGACGTCGCCAGGGTGCGCAGCTCGGTACGCAAGGCCGCCGCTTGTTCCTGGTCATACTCGCGTTGCCCGGCGACTTCTGCCAGGGCGCGGCAGGCGTCCGGCAAGCCGGGATGCAATGCGCCGGTTTCGCGCGCAAGCTGGTAGGCATCTTCAAGCCAGTCGCGCGCGGCATACAATTGAATCAAGGCAATCCGCGCACCCGGGTCGTTGGTATAGACGGTCAAGGCCTCCTGCAGGAACGGCAGGGCGAGTTCGAACATGCGCCGCTGCAAATAATGCGCGCCGATCGCAACCCGCGCGGCATTGGCCTGCGGATCCTGGCGCAGGGCGTCACGAAACATCGCGATGGCTTGCGAGTCGCTGTCATTGCGCAGGTAGCAGTGGCCCAACGTCAGCAGGTCATAGCCGGGCAACGCGGCACGCTCGCGCAGGTGTTCGTAGGTGGCAATCGCCGCATCGGTGCGTTCCAGCGCCTGGTAATAGCGCGCCAGCATCAAGCCGGCAGGCAGGTTGTCTTTCTGCCGGCGCCAGAGGCTGCGCCAGTGTTGCGCGCCCAGCGAGGGTGCCGGTGCACGCCAAGTGTAGCGTGGGGCGCAACGCAGCGGCACACTGTCGTCGGCCGGCTGAATGTTGGGCCAGGCAATGATCTCGTTGGCGCGGGTGGCGAGCCGGCAGGCGAAGAGCGTGTCGTTGGCTTCCATGCACAGTTTGAACACCAGCAGATTGGTGCCGGCGGCCAGCGCGACCGGAATGAAATGCATATCCGGCGCCCAGTCCGGATATTTGACCACTTCGGCGACGCCGCGGCCGTTCAGCCAGCAACGGAACGCGCCGTCGAACGAAACGCACAGCAGGATGTTGGTGGGGCACGGCGCCAGCACGCCCGTGCGCAGATAGGCGGTGATCCATTTGTCCGGTTGCATCAAGCTGAGACTGACACCGCCGCTGCGATGCAGCGGCCAGGCCGGGCGCCAGCGCACGGGCCATTGTTTGCCGTCATAGCTGGCATCGCGGCGCAGATTTTCCTCCGGGCCAAAGACGGTGCGCAAGCCGCTCCGCTCGGCATTTTCAAATCCGCCGACCATCAGCCAGTTGGTCAGGGGCGCGCGCGCAAAGGCATAGGCGCGCGCGGCATCCAGCGCGCCCAGCTCGGCCAGCAGGCGGGCCAGGTAATAGCACAGCAAGGCGCGCTGCGCCGGCACGGTGCGCAACGCGGCCGTGAAGCAATTGGTCATGCGCAGCTTGTCTTCGCGCGCTTGATACACGTCGCTGACGCTGCGAATGGCAAGCTCGGCATCCGGATGATTGGTCACCGCCGCAAGCAGGCAGGCGATGGCGGCACTGTCATAATTGCGCGTGCCCAGCAACTCGGCTTGGGTGATCAAGGCCAGCACCGGGTCGTTGGTCACACCGGCGTCCGCCGCGCACGCGCAGCGGGCGGACAGCAGCGCCAGCAGCGCGAAGAGGGTTGTGAGCGGGCGGGGTGCGTGCATTGCAAATTTGAAATTTGAGATTTTAAGCAGGGATATTTGACAGCGACGGGTCGGCCGCCAGCAGCGCTTCGGCCTGGGCCAAGTCGGCCGGCGTGTCAATGCCGGGAAACGCGCGCGGCACTTCGACGCAGACAATGCGCATGCCAGCTTCGAGCGCGCGCAGTTGCTCCAATTTTTCGGTTTGCTCGAGCGGCGTCGGCGGCAACGCGGCAAAACGGCGCAAGGCATCGGTGCGGTACACATACAGGCCGATATGCCCGTACCGGCGGGCGGCCCCGGCGCCGTCGCGATCAAACGGGATTGCCGCGCGGGAGAAATACAGCGCGCCACCGGCGGTGTTGCAGACAACCTTGACCACGTTCGGGTTCTGGACATCATGTGCCGGTGGCAATGGATAGATCAAGGTTGCCCAATCACCATCCGCCGAGGCGCGCAGCGCGGCCAGGCAGCGCTCGACATACGCCGGCCGGATCAGCGGCTCGTCGCCTTGCACATTCACCACAAAGCGCGCCGCATTGGCCGGGTCCACGGTGTGCAGCGCCTCGAGAATGCGATCCGTGCCGGAGGGGTGCCCGGCGCGGGTCATGACGGCTTGGCCGCCGAACGCATGCACCGCGTCGGCAATCCGGGCGTCATCGGTGGCGACATACACGCGGGCAATGCCGCGCACGGCGCGCACGGCGCAGTAGACATGCTGAATGATCGGCCGGCCTGCCAGCATGGCCAGCGGTTTGCCGGGGAACCGGACGGATGCCATGCGGGCGGGAATAAGGGCAATGACCATGGGAATACAGGATTTACCAATGAGGAAATTCTGCCGCGACGACAGAATTTGGAATGCAGACCGGCGGCAACGGCGTCAGCCGTGCTGGGTCGCGTGGCGCGGGTTGCGCAAACACTCGACCGCTTCCAGCAACGTTGCAACCACATGATGCGGCTCACACCAGTCTTGGTCTTCAAAGCCGGGCGCGTCCTCCGGCGAGCAAATCAGCACGGTGCGCATGCCGAGCTGATGCCCGATCTGCACATCACACATCAAGTCGCCGACGATGGCGCTGTGGCGCAGGTCAAGATGATGCTCGCGGGCCGCGGCCATGATGATCTCGGGTGCCAGCGGCTGAATCGCATCCCCGGGCTGGCCGGGCGGGACAATGAAATGAATTGAGGCGGGCGGAATGCCGTGCTCGGCCAGCACGGCGCACACATGCGCGCGCAAGGCCTGCTGATACTTGGAGTCGGGCAGTGGCACGCCGGCGCGGCAGGCCGAAAGAAACACCAGATAATGGGCCTGCTCGAGTTGCTTGATGGCATGCCACACCCCCGGCTTGAATTTGATTTCCTTGAGCCGGTCGAGGATCCCGTGATCCTCGAGCAGGGTGCCGAACAAATCCAGAAAAACAGCGGTGCGTGAGTGCATACCGGCGTCGAGCGCACGGCGCGGGCGCGCTGCCCAAGGCAGCCGCGGCCTTACGCCTTGGTGATTTTACCCGCCCGCAAACAACGCGCGCAGACGCGCTGATGCAGCACTTCGCCGTTAGCTTGGCGCACGCGCACCCGCTGCAGATTGGGCATGAACACGCGCGCGGTAATCCCGGTCGTGTGCAGGCCAATGCCGCCTTTCTTCTTGGGAATGCCATGCCGCACGATCGTCTTGCCGGCGACCGGCTTCTTGCCGCATACTTTACAAACACGTGCCATAATCGTCTGTCTCCTTACTTCGGTGGTATCACCAGTGAACTACTCTTAGTATAGCATAACGCCCGCCGTCTTACCACGGCTCGCTGACGTTGTCACAAATATCCTTCGACAGGTCGGCGCAGGCCTGCAAAATGGCCTCGCGCCGGATCTCGGTGAAATCACCCACCGGATTGAAATCATAGGTGCCGCGCATGTCGTTGGCCCGCCAGACTTCCTCGCCCGTGCGATTGTCGATCAATGCCACATCGGCATGCACCCACACGCGCCACGCCGTCGGCGTGCTGGCCGAAATCCGGTCGATCTTGCTGTCCACATATTGAATCGAGTTCAGCTTGAGCTCGGTCAGCGTCGTCTTGAGCGTGCCGTCGGCTTCCTCGGCGCGCGGGACAATCTCGAACGTCTGTTCTTTGGTGAACTCGCTGATCAGCACATTGATAAATTCCGTCTGCAAATGCGGCTCGCGCACCTCCGGCTTTATCATCGCGCGCGGTATGTACAGCTTGTGCAGATCGTCGTGGCGCTTGGGCGAGCCCAGCGTATAGCCCAATAAGCTGACGTCTTTCTTCAACGGCTTCTCGCCCTCCTGCACGGTCGTCTGACAGCCCGCCAGCAGCAGCAACATTGCGCCGGCAGCCCAGAACTGCAGGGTGTGGTCAAGCATCTTCATGGCGGTGCCCATCCTTAGGGAATAGTGCGCAATTGCTTGCGACAATGATCAATCCGGAAGTCCACAATCTCGCTCTGCCAATCCGGCGCCTTTTCCTTCAGCGCCAGCAGGCGATCCAGCGCATCACTGTAATATTTCTTGGCTTCACTCGGCGAGCCCTGTTCCATCAGGGCATCCCCGCGCATGAACAAATAGTACATGCCGGCGTATTCACGCATCAAGGCATCCGTGTTGTAGGTCGTGTTGGTGCTGATTGTCTGGTTTTCGTCATCCAGCTTGGCGCGCCGCACGCGGCCATCCACATCGAGTCGGCGCACGGTCGCTTTGCCCTCGTCGGTTTGCTGGCGGGCCACCCCGATATTTTGGTATACGTCGGCGGCGTGCGCTTGCTCATCCACGCGCTGCTCATCCACGCGCTGCTCATCCACGTGCTGCTCATCCACGTGCTGCTCATCCACGTGCTGCTCATCCACGTGCTGCTCATCCACGGTTTCGGTCGGCACCTGCATGTCAGCCGCACTGAGCGTTTCCGTTTCGGCGTCAGGCTCGGTGGCGGGTGTGGGCGGCGCGCCGGCCATGGCCAGCTGGGATGCGCCGCGTGTCGCGGTGTGCACGGGCGCGGCAAGCGCATCGGCCTTTGCGGATCGGCCGGCTTTCCCTGTGGGCGCAGGCGCTGCGGCAGGATCGGTTGCTTCGGCAATCTCCTGGCTGTCGAATCCCATGCCCTCAAGCAACTTGTCGGCATCGCCGGCGGCATCACTGGGCGTCGCGGCCGGCTCGGCCTCGGCGCCCGGCACCACATCCGAAAGTGACAGGCCGGTCAAGGGCTTTGGCGCGGTGCGCGGTGCGGCCGCGGCGGCAGTGCGCATGGCAGGCGCGGCGGATGCCGCCGTGCGTGGTGCGGCAGCACCGGCCGCGGCGGCAGTGTGCGCGGCACGCGCCGCGGCTGGCGCGGCGGCGGCCGCCGTGCGCGGCGGCGCAAGGGCATCGGCTACCGCGGCGGTGCGCGACGCGGCGCGGGCGGCCGGCGCAGCGGCGGGTGGTGTGGCGTCTGGCGCTGTTGGCGCGGATCCAGGTTGCGCGGTGCTCAGCAATGCATCTGCTTTTTGGCGCGACCGTTCGAGCATGGTCAACCGGTTCTTTTGCCAGGCGGCGCGGGTGGCGCGCGTGTCCTTCAATTCATTGACATACGCGCTTTTCATTTGATCCCGCAATTGCGCGCGGGTCTGGGGATCCTGCTGCAGTTGCGCAATGCGCTCGGCGCTGGCTTGGCGTTGCACGGCCGCAGCGGCGGCCGGCTTGGTCGCGCTGGCGCTGGCGCTGGGCGTCGGCGTGTCCAGCGTGCGCGCGGCGCCGGCATTGCTGCGCAGCGCCTGGGCCTGGCTGCTGTCGCGCGCGGCGTCCGCCGCGCTGGGCGGCGTGCCGCTCAACGTGTTCAACTGCCGGCGCGCCTGGTCGGCATAACTGGTGTCGGGGTATTGCTCAATCACTTCGCGATAGACGATCTCGGCCGATTTGGTGGCGCGAATATTCTCATAGAAATCGGCCTGCTTTAACAATGAATCCGCCCGCCGGCCGCGCAGCTCGCGAATGTAGCGCTGGGCCTCCGCCACCTTGGGCGACGAGGGGAAATTGCTGACAAAACGGCGAAAGGCGGCAATCGCATTGGCAGTCGGTTGCTGGTCATAGGCCGCATCCGCGGATTGCAGATACTCGATGTAGCCCACTTGAAAGGCCGCGTCATCCACCAATTGCGACGTCGGGTAATTTTTCATCAGCTTTTCCAGCTCGCTCTTGGCGGGCTCATAGTCGTCATCGCCGATGTGCGCCTGCGCCAGCGAATACTGGGCTGCGGCCGCCACGTCACTGTGCGGCGCATTGTCGAGAATTTTGCGGTAAATCTCAATCGCCTCCTTGTACTGCTTGACGTTCAGATAGTAGTTGCCAATCATCATCTGGTTGCGCGTGATGGACGGCAATTTGGCGAAATCCTTGTGGTCATCCCAGATTTTCTGGTAGGCCTCGAAGGCGGCGTAGGGATCACCCAGCTGATTCTCGCATTGGGCGGTGTACTCAAGGCCGCGCACGGTATAGGGCGAGGCCGGATACTGCTCCTGCATCGTGCGCAGCAGCTTAAGCGCCAGCTTGTAATTCTGCTGCTTGTAGGCCGTCAGCCCCTGGCGGAAAATATCGCGTGCGCCGATGACCGCCGGGTCATCCGCGGCAAAGAGCAGGCCCGCGCACATGCTGCACAGCAGCAGGCACCACGGGCGCCTTATGAATTTAATTTGACGGAAGTGCATGGGCATCCTGCGCGGGTTATGGCGCTTGTGGGAGCGTGGGTGGCGGCGCTTGCGGCGGCGCTGGCCGTGGTGCTTGCGGGAGCGTGGGTGGCGGTGCTTGCCGTGCTGCTTGCGGGAGCGTGGGTGGCGGCGCGTGCTGCGCCGTTTGCCGTGACGCTGGCGGGAGCGTGCGTGGCGCCGCTGGCAGCGCTGCTTCCGGGAGCGTGGGCAGCGGCGTTTGCTGCGCCGCTTCCTGGGCCGCTTGCTGCGCCGCTTCCTGGGCCGCTTGCTGCGCCATCATATTGGTGGCGGCGCCGGTCATGCGCATCAGTGTTTTACGCAAACCATCGGCCATGCTGCCCCACGTTGCCACACCTCCAGTTCCTGCCATGCCTCCTGCGGGCGGCCGGTTGCGTATAAAATGCGCACCAGCTCAAGTTGCGCGAGCGGCGCCGCATAATGATCCCGATTGTACAGCAATTCGCGCCGCAGGACTTGCTCGGCGTCCGCATAATAGTTCTTCTTGTCTTGCGGCACAAGCGCCTCGTTGGCTTGCGCCACACGGCATTTCACCATCGCCAATTGCGCCGCCGGCACCAGATAACTCTGCGGCGCGCTGCTGACCAAACGCTGAAAATGGCCATAGGCTTGGGCGTAGTTGGTCTGCTGCAGCGCCAACGCGCCCAGTTGCGCCAAGGCAGCCGGGCCGGCATACGTGTTCGGATACAGGCGCGCAACGGTTTCGAGCGCCTCGGCCGTGCGGGCATTGCCCAAGGCCGCGCTGGCGGTCAGCGGCTCGTTCGCGCGACCGCGGTAGACATACCACGCCACGCACAGCACCAGCACCACCAGCAACACATACGGCACGTACTTGCGCCAGTTGTGCCGGACGCGGGAGACCGAGGCGACAATCGCTTCGGCGACAGGATCGTGTTTCAGCATTTCTCGATGAGGTGTCGTCATAATGTGGCTCAAGGGTTACAGTCGCGGCCGGATGGCGCGGCGCACTGGGTGCACTGGGCGCGCGCCGTTGCGCGCTCGTGCAGCAGTGCCGCCAGCCGGCGTGAATTCTCAAAACAGGCGGCCAACTCGGCGGGCGTCATGCCGGCGCCCGCCGCAATCTTTTCGGCCATGGCACGCGCAACCAAGTCGCCGGGCGCATGGGCGTCATTGTTCAAAATCAGGCCGGCGCCCGTCAGGCGCGCCATGTGCAGCACGTGCCCGTTGGCATAGGCATGGCTGCGGCGCGTGGTGATCTCCAGATACACGCCGCGTTCGGCCGCGCGCGCCGCATCGGCTTCCGTGATCAGGCCGGGATGCGCCAGAAACTCAACGCCGGCCTCGATCGCCGCCCGATTCGTGCCGGCCGCGGTCGGCTCGACAATCGTCTCGCCATGCACCGCAACATACGTGGCACCCAGCCCGCGGGCGCGCGCCACCAGCGTGGCAATCAAGGCGGGCGGCACATGCGTCAACTCGACGCCGGCCAGCACCTTGATCGGCAGCACGGCCGAGAGTTCGCGCGCCGCCAGGCACACGTGCGGCACAAGGAAGTCGAGGTTGGCGCTGTCGGCGTGGTCGCTCACGCCAATCACGCAATAGCCCGCCACCTCGGCCCGCCGCACCAACTCGGCCATGCCCAGCTCGCCATCACTAAAAAACGTATGGGTATGTAGATCAATCATCCAGCGCATTCCAACGCCACGCATCGCGCACGTATCCCGCAGCGGCAGGCCGCGGATGGTATCCTCGGCCGGAGTCGAACCGGCGACCTACGGTTTAGGAAACCGTCGCTCTATCCGTCTGAGCTACGAGGACGGATGCGTAACATCTGGATTATAGCAAAAAACGGGGAAAATAGGCAAACGCGCAATGGCCCACGCCGGAAATGCCACAAAAACCACGCAATCAACGCGGTGAAAGTCCGCGTCGGGCACGCGTGCGCCGGCCCGAAAACAACGGCAACTGCGTCGCCGCAATCTTGTTCACCCCACGCACATGCGCCGGCGCGGCTATTTATTTGCATCTTTTGTATAATGGAAATGCCATGGCTACCTACGTTTTGAATTGCAAGCAACCGGATTGACACTATGATCTCAAAAAAAGAACACGCCCTCAACAAGGAAATTCTCAAACGCCTGAGCGGCACCCCGCGCGCCGTGGCCGAATGGCTGCTGAATGACGCCGAGGTCAAGCAGTTGCAGGATTACGCCAACATTGTCTCGATCAAGCGCCTGGGGTTTAACGATCACGGCCCGGTGCACATGCGGGTGGTGGCGATCAACGCGTTGACGATTGTGACATTGTTGCACAACGCCGGCGTGCCGCTCACGCTGGAAACGGAAGGTGCGGGCACGGCCGAGGACAGCATCGTGGCAATCCTGATTGCCGCCTTGCTGCACGACATCGGCATGTCGGTCGGGCGCGAGCACCACGAGCGCAATGCGGTCACCTTGGCGCGCCCGATCATTGATCGCCTGCTCGAGGACATCTACCCAACGCGGCTGGCGACGCGGGTGGTCATCCGCTCGCTGGCCATGGAATGCATGCTGGGGCACATGGCCACCCAGCGCATTCATTCGCTGGAAGCGGGGGTGGTGCTGATCGCCGACGGGTGCGACATGGAAAAGGGGCGCGCGCGCATTCCCATGCTGCTCAGCACCGAGTCGCGCGTCGGCGACATCCACAAATATTCCTCGGCCGCGATTCAGGATGTGACGATCGACAAGGGCGCCAAACGCCCGGTGCGCATCACGATCACGATGAGTGACACGGTCGGCTTTTTCCAGATTGAAGAAGTTCTCTTCAAAAAAATCAACTACAGCACGGTCAAGCCCTACGTCGAGCTGTTCGCCGGCATCTCTGCGGCCAACATGAAATGCTATCTGTAACATTTCGGCTTGCGGTCTTGCTTCTGTGCAGACCGCGGATCCCGGCCCCTCCCCCATCCCATGCGCACACCCAACCGCCACACGCTACGCGCCGCAATCGTCCTGCTGCTCGCGTTGCTGGCCGTAGATCTCATCGTTTGTCAGCAATTCAATCGCCGGATTGATGCCAGCGTCGCGCCGTTGGTTCTTGGTGCTGCTGCCGTCACAACAGCGCGCGTCGCGGTTGTCTTCTTTCACAGCATGAACAAGCAAGGGGTTCTTGCGCCCGGCCAGATCAGCCGACTCGAGACGGCCCGGCAGTTGTACCAGCGCGGGTCTGTCGCGCACATCCTGTGTATTGGTGGCGCACGGCCGCAGCAAGGATTGTTTGGCTCGGTCATCTCGAAAGAGTGGCTGGTCAGTCATGGCGTGCCGGCCAGCCGTGTTGATGCTGACACCGCCTCGTTTGATACGCGGTCGAATCTGGCGATTGCGGCGCGCGAGCTTGCGGCCCGGCCGGGGCAGACGGCCGTGTTGGTCTCAACGCCCGCACATCTGTACCGCATTCTGCAGTGGCTGCCGATGACGAATGTGCCGGTGGCCTGCGCGCTGGCGCCCTATGGCGGGTTCTTTCCTTGGTGGGACGCGGTCAACCACGAAATGCTGGCACTGACTGCCAGAAGGCTGCTGTCGGAACGCGCGTATGCTGCGCTGATCGGCATCGTGCGGCACCGACGTGCTGTGGTGAAAGGCACGGGCGCGGCTGACTACTGAAATTCCGCCCGCTGCTTCTGCCCCGAACCCCGCCGCTGGCGGGACTCCAAGCAGCTCTGCATCCCGAGCCCTGTTGAATATCCAATATCCAACACACAATGGCTATAAAAATGAATTGCGGCAATTCATTTTGCACAAAATGATTTTGCAGCAAAACCATTTTTCCCTGAACCCTGAACCCTGAACCCTGAACCCCTGAACCCTGAACCCTGAACCCCTGAACCCTGAACCCCTGAACCCTGAACCCCTGAACCCTGAACCCCTGAACCCTGAACCCCTGAACCCTGAACCCTGAAGATGCACCCGCCGGCGGGATGCGGCGGCTTCCAGCAGCAACCTTACACCTTCACGAGGCGGCCGTTTTTCTTTTTCTTCTTTTTTTCAGTTCAATCAAGTTGCCGCGTGCCATTTGGTAGGTGGCCGGCGCCAGCGAGATTGATTTTTGCAGCACGGCTTCGGCTTCGTCAAACTGCCCCGCTTCAAGCAAGGTAAATCCAAGATCACTCAGATGCTTGTAGTTGTCCGGTTCCAAGGCAACCACCCGCCTGTGTTTCTCCACCGATTCCTCATGATGGCCCAGTTTACCAAGGCAATATCCCACCCCGAGCAGATACACGACCTCATCCGGCCAGACTCTTTCGGCAGCAGAATACAGCGCGAGTGCATTTTCGTAATCATCCTGGTCAATGAGAAAATCACCCGCCTTGTCTATGATACTGCTCAGGTCTTTTTCGTCCTTTGGCAATTGCACAAGCTGCGTGAACAATGTCATGGCTTCTTTCACATGCCCAACCTGATATTCAATTGAGCCAACCGTAAGCAGGGCGGGTGCATACTGCGGATCTATGGCAAGCGCGACAAACCCCTGAGGCCACTCCGATGTTCCCAAGCAGTCTTTCCCTGACCGCGCCATTGCAATGCCGATGCTCTCACTCGCCATCTGTGAATGATATTCCCAATCCGCCGCGATTCTGCGCTCGGGTGCAGGCCTTGCCGCGTAGTCACGGCGAAGTGCAGCCAGCGCACGGTTGCTTTTCACCAGCGTGGAAAAAGGTGTTTTTTCAATCAGCTTCATGCCGCCAATGGTTGCTTTCGGTTTCATCACCCGCCTTTAACTTGCCTGATTAGTCGTCATGTCAAAGTCTATCAAGGAACCGCGAATGAACGCAAATCAGGCAAAGATATTATCGAATTTAGAACAAGGAATATCGAAGTATCTGCGCAGAATTCTGCTTGGAGTCCCGCCGCCGGCGGGATCAATATTGGTCATTCCTCGGCTATAAAAATGAATTGCGGCAATTCATTTTGCACAAAATGATTTTGCAGCAAAACCATTTTTCCCTGAATCCTGTTTATTGCTGCAATGGTATGGCCAGGGTTGTTGCGTTGACGTTGTTCAGCTCGTCGGCGACGATCAGGCGCAGGACTTGCGCGTTCGCCGGCAGCGGCAGGCTGACGACAAACTCCTCCGTGCGGTTGTCGAAAATGCGGTCGGTCGGCAACAGCGGTTTGCGGGTGCGCCCGTCAATTGAATAGTGGGCGCGCTGAATAACGGCGAGGGCGTCACTGACCGTGAACTGCAGGCGCAGGGTTGCACCTGCGCGCTGGATGCGCGTGACGGTGATGCCCGGCGGCGTGTTGTCAATAATAAAACTGTCGCTCGACCGTTCAGCGCTGAGGGCCTCGTCATCGGCATTGGCGGGCGCATCGCTGACGGAGACTTTGGCGCGATAGGTGCCGTCGGGCCATTCGCGTGTGTCAAATGTTTCGTAGGCGCGGGTGTGTTTGGCCGCGAGCGGCGCCCACGCGACGGGCAGAGCCGGTGACGACAACCAGACGCGCGCGTCGAGTTTGTCGCCATTGGCATCCTTGGCGTTCCAGACAATGGTGCGATAGCCGGGCGCGCGAGTGAGCAGCAATGCCGGTTGCGGTGAGCCACCCGCAGGCGGCGGCGTGGGCGGCAGGGCGCGCTTGCCTTGCAGGGCGTCGAAGGCCTGGACGAGTTGATCAAGGCCGGGCACCGGAACAGCGAGCGGCGGCGCAGGCGCGGGCTGGGCCAGCAATTTTATGGAAGCCGGGCTGATGACGATGCTGTCAATCTGCGGCGCGCGATTGGGCGGCGCATAATAAATGTGGACGGCCTTGACCAGCGGACTGTTGCTGCCGCTGGCGCGCAACGTGAGGGCGTATTGGAGATTGGCCGCGCGCGGGCTGGCAATCCGGCCGGTGGCGTCCAGCGCTTGCCACGGGCTCCAGGTGTCGTCCGGGTTTTCCGTGTTGCCGGCGCGCGTCTCGACCGTGACGCCCGGCGCGGGCGCGGGCTCGATGACAATCCGGCCCCAGCGCGCGGCGTCCGTGGCGTTGAGCACAACCGACTCGAAACGGCCACTGCTGGCGGACTGGCCGGCGAAGGCGTAGACGCACGCCGGCTCGGTGCCGGCCACCCAGACGCTGCCATCCGGACGGGCCATCAATGCGACTAATTGTTTTGAGGGCATGCTGGCCAGCAGTGCGGCGCGGTTTTGCGCGCGCACGGCGAAGACGCGCCCGCGATTGCCGGAGCCGACCAGCAGGGTGCCATCGGCCGCGCGCGCCAAGCCGCACAACACGCTTTCCGGCGATTGCCACCACGCCTCGCAATAGCCGTTTGAGGCGATGCGAAACAAAGTCGCGCCGGCGGCGGGCGCGGGTTGCGGCATGGACGACGGCGCAGGCGCAGCACCTGCATTCATGGGCGGCGCCGGTGCGGGCGTGGGCGGTGCGGGCGGCGTGGCGGTCATGGTTGCCACCCAAATTGCGCCGTCGGCATCGCAGGCCAGGTCGGTAATCTCGGCTGCCTTTGTCTCGGCCAGGGTGAAGGCCGCGTTGGTGCCCGTGACACGATAAACTTTGCCGTGCGGGGCTGTGCCGGCCAGCACGCCGGCGGCGTCGCAGGCCAAGGCGGTGATGTTGTCTTCATCGCTGTCAAATAAAATGCTGCTGACGGGCGGCGTGGCGCCAAGATTAATCGAGCAAAGCACGCCTTTCGGGCCGGTCGCGACAAGCAAGGTGGAGGTGCTGGCAAAGCGCAGCGCCCAGATATACCGCTGGCCGGTATCAGCCACGCGCGTCAGCGTGCCGTCGCGTTCAAGGCGAAAAACGCTGCCATTGGGCGTGACGCCGGCATACACGCGGCCATCCGGCGCGAGCGCCAAGGCGGTCACTTTATCCGTCTCGAAGCGCATCACGACCCGATTCGTGCCGCCAGGCATGCATTCAAGCACGGTGCCGCCCGCGGCAATAAATACTTTTTGACCATCAACGGCGACCGCATCGAGCGTGGCCACGGCCGGCTGCACGGTGGGGGTCACGTCGAAACCGAGCCGCAGGAAATCATCCGGCTCGATGATCACGCGCGTGGGTGTGCCCTTGACCCATTCGGCAAACCGATTTTCGGTCAGCACTTGGGTGGTCGGTGCAGCCGGGCAGAGTGCCGCCGCCAGCATACCACTGGCAAGAATGAACGCCGCGCACCGTGTGCCTCTGCCACTGAACACCGAAAACTGAAAACCGACAACGGATGCAATGAGGGCATGGCGGCGACCATGCGGCAGCGCAACAGCGGAGAGGAATCGGCTCATTTGATTTGCAGGGCAAGAGTGAGCGCGCCACGCACGACAGCCGGCAGCGCGCAGGATGATTCCGCAAGGGTGGTCTGCGTCAAA
>JAPLST010000290.1:0-2572 GCA_026398485.1 bacterium | reverse complement strand
CCGAGCACCAGGCCGGCGGCGGGCGCCATGAGTTTCAGGTAGACACGATCAGCCTGACGCTGGCGCTGGAACAGTCCCAGCAGCGCGGCCAATGAATCGGGTTTGGCCAGCATGGCGCCATCAAGGTCGTCGGCCGTGTGCGCGTCGGCGATGTGCAGCGTGTACGTGCCGGGTCGCGCATCGCGCGGCACGAGCAGCGGCACGGTTTGCACATAACTATTGCTGCGAAACGGCTGGCACTCGATCGTCACCTGCACGCGCTCGCCCGGGCGGGCTTCGCCGGCCGACAGCCATGCGCGCGTCATGGTCACTTCCGCGACCGCATCGAGAAATTCAATGTCAACGTCAACGGCATTGAGTTGCGCGGGCGCCCATGGCGTCTGGATCATGGCTTCGGCCGTGGCAATGATGGGCAGACCGATCTGCCCGTCGGTGCTCCAACTCGCGGCAATATTGGTGATGCAGATGCGCGCGCCGCTGCTCAGCACAAAACTGGCGCGGCTGCGCACGGTGCGATTGGCGCCGGCTTCAAGACCCGCACCGAGCGCGCTCATGACGATGCTGCCAAGCGCCATGCCGGTGAAGCGTTCGTGGCGGATCGCCTGGCAGCGGTACACATTCGTGCCCAGCACCGGGTGCGTCGTGCGGACGCGCACGTCAACCATCGGCACAAAACGGCCCAGCACCCCGGCCACTGCCGGCGAGCGATCCTGATAGATGCTGCCGACCAGCGGCCCGACATTGGCGATCTTGTACGAGCGATCCACTTGATGGGTGACCGTCAAAATGCTCGCCGCCGCCACCGGCATGTCAATCGCGCCGCAGCGGAAAAACGGATGACCAAAGGCGACAATGTTGCTGCCGTCGCGATAGGTCAGGGTGCCGACCGCGGCGGAGCAGATGTCGCCATACGTGACGATGCCGGCCAGCGGGCTGCCCGGCTGCATCGACCACGCCATCCATGACGGCAATGCCGTAGGGCTGCAACTGGCGCTGCAGCCAGCCCACGGCGGCGGGGCTCATGCCGCACACATTCAAGGGCGCGAGCTGCCAGCGTTCGCGCTCCGTCTGCGCGCCGGCGCCAGCGCCGCTGGCCGGCAGCGCGGCAAGGGGCGGCACGCCCAGCGCTTGCAATTGCAGCATCAGGTCAATCGGCGTGGCCATGAACAAGGCCTGGTCTTTCTGGAAAACCGGGCCGTAGGCGTACGCGCCAATGATTTTGTCGTCAACGAAAACAGGGCTGCCGCTCATGCCGCCGACCGGCCCGGAATGCTTGTTCAGCGGATCCAGCGCCTCGCACAAGATCACCGGCAGGCCGGGGTAAATGTAGTCGTGCAGCAAGCCGATGACGCGCATCGGGAATTGCGTCACGGTGGTGCCGTTCACGGCGGTGCGCCAATAGCCCGTCACGCCGGCCGGCACGGCGGCGGCGGCCATGGTGGGGACGGGCGTTGCGTCATTAGCTGTCACGCGCAACGCCAACACTACGACTAAAATATTCGCCACGAAGGCACGAAGACACGAAGGCCTGCGAGGAACACTTAATATCCAATAGTTAATCATTTGTTTTGCGGCGAAACAAATTAACAAAAATGTTTGGCGTTGCATCATAATTTGTTGCGTTGCGAAAGAAATTTAAAACAACTCGCCGCCCTTCTGCGGCAGGCCGGGCACGTGCATGTGCTGATAGGCGCGCTCCATCGCCACACGCCCGGCCGGCGAGCGTTTGACAAAACCTTGCTGGATCAAATACGGTTCGTACACTTCCTCGATCGTCTCGGCCTCTTCACCCAAGGCGACGGCGATGCTCTTGATCCCGACCGGCCCGCCGCCAAATTTGCACAGGATCGCCTCGAGATACGCGCGATCCATCTCGTCCAAACCCTTCTCGTCAATGTTCAACATGGCCAGCCCCTTGCGGGCAACCTCGAGATCGACAATGCCGTTGGCGCGCACTTGGGCGTAGTCGCGCACCCGCCGCAACAGGAAATTGGCGATGCGCGGCGTGCCGCGCGAGCGCGTCGCAATTTCATGCGCACCGTCCGGCTCAATCGTAATATTCAAGATCCGCGCGGAGCGCTCGACAATCCGGCACATGTCGCCCACGTCATAAAATTGCAGCCGGCATTTCAGGCCAAATCGCTCGCGCAACGGCGCGGTCAACAAGCCTTCGCGCGTGGTCGCCCCCACCAGCGTGAATTTTTTCAGATCGAGCCGGACCGAGCGCGCTTGCGGCCCTTGGTCAATCATGATGTCAATCTTGAAATCTTCCAGCGCCGGATACAGGTACTCCTCGACGACATGGTTCAGGCGATGCACTTCATCAACAAAGATGATGTCGGCATATTCAAGGTTGGTGAGCAAGCCGGCCAAGTCGCCGGGGCGCTCAATGACCGGGCCGGAGGTGGTCTTGATTTTGACCCCCATTTCATTGGCGAGAATGTTGGCCAGGGTCGTTTTGCCGAGGCCGGGCGGGCCGCACAGCATGACGTGATCCAGCGGCTCGCCGCGCAGCTTGGCGGCCTCAATGGCAATCAACATGCGTTCTTTCAACGGCTCTTGGCCGATGAAG
>JAPLST010000108.1:7631-19550 GCA_026398485.1 bacterium | reverse complement strand
CGAAGATGTTCAGCCTGGAGACGGTGCGGATTGTGGATGAGGACAACGCGACGGATCCTGCGTCATGGAACGGCATTTTCGCGCCCGTCAAAGCGGATGAAATTCGCGCCAAAAACGAAATCTTCATCGATCCCATCGGTGATGACACGCAAATCATCAAGCAAGCATTGGTGGGCAAGTCGCTGATGATCCTGGGCCTGCCGCACAACGGCGGCATCGTCAGCTTGACGTTGAAAAACGAGTACGACAAGATTTGCGCGCGCACGGTTGACTATGGCAAGCTGGAGGCCAGTCAACTCGGCTACAGCACCCAGAAGACCGACCCGACCAAAGGCGCGTGGGTCGTCAGCGCGAAACCCACGATCAGCGGGCTCAATATCCTCGCACTCAATCCCGCCATGCGCACGCGCACCGACCGCACCTTGTTTATCAAGAATGGCTTGTACGGCAGCATTGGCGAGCTGCGCCAGGTCGCCGCATTTGAGGCCTTCGAGCGCCTGGCCTTGAATCCGAACGACATCGACCGCATCGCCGCGATTGCCGACGTCGCCGCCTGTGCGCATGTGCGCCTGGATGCCGTCGCCGGTGATGTCACCCGCGTCGGCTGGCACGCCGCCTGTGACACCGTCGCGGATAGCAGCGCCGGCGCCCTTGTCGCGCACCAAGGCGGCTGGGAGCCGGGTCAGTGGCAGGGGCAGACCGTGCGCTTTCTAAGCGGGCCGCTGCGCGGCGAGAAATTCCCGGTGTACGGCAATGAAACGCGCACGCTCGCCTTGTCTGAAAAACAGGACAAGCAGCAACCGTATTCCGCGCCCGGCCGTTTGCCATTGCACCCGGACAAGGGCGATCAGTTCGCGCTCGGGCCGGGCTACGCCACGCCGCTGTGCTACACGCGCACCAGCGGCGAATCCGGCGAGTGGTACTGGAAAAATGCCGTACCGGTGCGCGGCACCTATGATCTTTACATCTACGGCCTGAACGATGCGATCAGCACCACCGAATTTCTTGAGGAAAATAATAACGCGGCCTTGGATGTCGCCGTCTGGAATTTCGACGAGCAGCGCTACGACCAGTTATGCGCCCGGCAACAATACGGCAAGCAAGATTGCTTTCTGGCCGGCAAAGTGACGCCGGCGCACATGTCCGCGCGTGGCGACCTGAAAATCCGCCTGACCGCGCATGATGTCGCGCAACGCAACCTGCGCGCCACCGACAATGCCCGGGCGACCACGCAACTGCACACCGGGTATGCGTGGTTTAACTATGCCGTGTTGGCGCCCGTGCCGGTGGTGGGGCGGGTCAATATCAACACGGCGCCGGAACAGTTGCTGGCGAGTTTGCCGGGGATCACGACGCCGCTGGCACGGGCGATCGCGGGTGGTGTCAATCGCGCCGGCGTCGCCGGGCTCAAGCCGTATCGCAGCTTGGGCGACGTCCTCGCCGTGCGCGGCATGACGGCGGCGATTTTCGAGCGCTGCGCGAATATGCTGGCCGTTGACTCGGATGTCATGACCGTGGATGTCGAAGCCCAAGTCTTGAAACGCAACGGCAACGAGCCTGCCGCCGCAACCGCTCCGGACATCCTCGGCTACCGCCGCATGCGCACGGTCTTCAGCATTGGCAAAAACGCCGATGGCAGCACCCAGTTCACCCCCTGTGAATCCTATCGTCCATGACGCTAAATTCTCGTGCGGCACGAGAATTTATGTGTGCCGAGGTGCAGAAGTTGGCGGCGGTTCCGTGCGCGGTGCCATCCGCCGTGCCTTTTGTCAAAAGCGGTGACCCGGGTGATTGCAGCTACCTTCAGTCCCGTCAACGGCTGGACTCCAAGCAAAATCTGCGCAGAACTTCGCCTATGGAGAACACGACGCATGGCGTGCGCGCGCGCGCGGCGCGGGCATCGCACGGAAGGCGGTACGAATCTGTTGGGTGGTGCCGATAGTCAGATACACAGTATACTGATGCACGAGGTTGGGCGTGATGCCGAAGGTCTGCATCGGCGAAACATAGGAACAGCCGCCGCCTTCGTTGCCGCTGCCGGCTATCCAGTAATAGGTGGCGAAGGTGGTCGGTGGCGTCATGATGCCCATGCCGTCGCCGGCGGCATTGACATAGGCCCACCACGACTCGGTGCTGTTATCGAAGCCGTTCACGCCGGCCGGCTGGAAATTGGTGAGCGTGGCGCCGGTGCAGTAGGTCAAGCGCGGATAGGCGGCGTCCATGAACATGGCCGGCACTTCCTGGTGGCGCGCGGCGTAGTTGCTCGGGCCGGTGTAGGTCATTGTGAAGACGATGCGCGCCAGCCTGCCGGTCAGGTCAATCCATTCCTCCATGACGACATTGGTGAGCAATTGCCGGCCGGCCCAGTTGCGCGGATGCACCTTGGCGTAGATGCGGTTGTTGACATTCGAGAAGGCCAGCAGGGCGGGCTTGTCGTTCAAGTAGCTGCCGCCCTGCACGGGATTCCAGTGCCAGGGGTTGCCCGCCCACGACGAGCCGTCTTGTTCGCCGTAATAGGACTGCTGGATCATGCGGCCGGCGTCCATGTAATTGACGAAATTGACGGCCGCGGTCACCAGCGAGAAATGGCCGATGGTGGCGCCATAATTGGTGATGACGCCCAGGCGCACATAGTCGTTCGAGATGAACGACCAGCGTGCGTCCGTCAGCGCGAAGAGCGCCGGCGCCGCGCAGATCCATGCCACTATCACATACCCATGCTTCATCATATGGACGCTAGTATAGCATGGTCACAAGACCGATACTACCACAATGTGGCCAAATTCAAAAACAGCCTGGCGGTTGACAATTCAGCCGGGATAAACTAAAATAGGCAATGCTTATGGTGGATGTAGCTCAGTTGGTTAGAGCGTCTGACTGTGGCTCAGAAGGCCGGGGGTTCAAATCCCCTCATTCACCCCATGCTCACTTTTTGCCCCGGATCGACACATGACGACAATGATGACTGCACGGCTGCGGATGTATCTTTTGGTGATGGGTATTGCCACCTTGGCGTGCGCCGATAGCGCGTGGTATGAGTCGTTCACGATCGGGCCCAAGCAGCAGGGTATGCTCAAAACGACCTTCTCGTACAATTCCACCAATCGGCCCGATATTCTCACCGTGCCAATCTCACTCGTGGTGGAAGGCTACAAATATGTCTTCAATCAGACCAATGACATCAGCGATACGTTCTACTGGAAACGCCAAAACAAGAATCAGTACAAGTACGACAAGATCATCGATGCGAGCATGGGCGGGCGTGTGAAAATGAGCGTCAACCTGCTCCGGCAACGCGTGCAAATCAACATGCAGGGCGTTAATTTACTGGTGTTGAATGTGACCAACAAGACCGGCTATCATCCGGTTAGTGTGCAGATCGGCGCGGTCGAAAGCAGCGAAGTGCCGTACTTCGTCAATTACCATCGCCGCGGCTTTCAACCGTATGCCAGCGACTTCTTCCTCGTGCGCACGACCAAATTCAAATATAACAGCGCCACCGCCGACCGCTTTATCCTGACCGGCATCTGCAAATACAACGCCGCGGGTACGCTGCCCGACACGATCAATGCGATCATTACCGTGTCCGGCCAAGGCGCGATTTCCTCCTTTGCGGACTTGATCTTCACCGTGCCGTTGGCGCGCACCGGCCCGCAGTCCTATGCGTTTAACGACGGCATCCGGGTGATGTCGTTGAATTTCCAGAGCGGCGTGATGTCGTTTCGCACCATCGGCCAGCCGCTGCCTGTGCTGGCGTCGTATCAGACCAACTTCAACTTCCGTGTCAACTTGGACTTGAATGCGGGCGGCTTCTCGCAGGCAACCACCTACCGTGCCAGGACGGTCGGCGCGAACGTCATCACCTATTGATGCGTGGCGTGCCGGCGCTGCCGGGGCACGCCGCGATTCTGCATCTGCAAAGTGGGAGCGACCTCCGCGCTGGCGGCTAAGGTAACCTCCAGCTAAGACACCAGCCAGTCCCGCCAGAGGCGCGAATTCTGCCACCGGCGTGGATCGCGAATGCTGCGCGGGAAAGTGCTGATGCACAGAGACCCCCACGATCCCTTCGCGCGCGCTTCTGCCTGTAGCCGCCGCACGGCGTGCGGCGTGCAGCACATTCGCGCGGAACGCCGTTAAATTCTCGTGCGGCACGCAAATTTATAGTTACAGAGGTGCAGAAGCAGCACATCGCGCGGGACGCTGTGTCTATTGCGGCACTGCAGTTAGGTATGCTATACTGTGAAGAACTTATGGAGCGACATGACGCGATTACTCAGCATCCAGCGCAAGTTGTTAGCCAGCCACTTTCTGGCCGTCCTGCTGGTGTCCGGTAGCATCGGCACGTTTTTTTACATCGGTGCGTATGACAGTCTGAAATACAGTTTGCAAACGCGGCTGCAGAGCAGCGCGGCGCTGCTGAGTCAGATTATTGACGCCCGTGACTTGCGCGGGCTCGATCAGCCGGCGGCCGTCAGCAATCAGACCTATATCGCCGTGCTGGCGCGCCTGCGCCAATGCCGTACAACAAACCCGGATATTGCCTATCTGTATTTGATGCGCCGGATTGGCAGCAATGTTGTCTTTGTGGTTGATTCGGACGAGACCGCCCGGCAAGCGCTGCCCGGCAGTGCCTACACCGATGCGCCGCCCGCGCTGCTGCACGGCTTTTCAGCGGCGGCCGTCGACCGCCAGATCTACGAGGATGAGTGGGGCGCGTTTATGTCGGGCTACGCACCCCTGCAACACGGCATGGGCGAGTACCTGGTGGGCATTGACATGCATGCCACGGAAGTGCGGCGGAAATTCCGCCAACTGCACATGATCGGGCTGGCGTCCCTGGGCATGTCGCTGATTCTGGCCTTCGCGTTCAGCCGCATGCTGTCACGCCATTTCACGCGGCCCATTGGCGCCCTGATTGGACACTGCCGCGCCATGGCCGACAACCAGCTTGACGAACGCATTGCTATGCGCACCGGTGATGAACTGGACAATCTCATTGAGGCCTTCAACGCCATGTCCGCCAATCTGGCGGCGACGCGCGCGCGCCGTGATCACGCGGAACACGAGTTGCGCAGTGCCAACGAACAGTTGAAAAAGACCCTGCATGGCTTGCTGCCCATTTGTGCATCTTGCAAGAAAATCCGCGATGATCAAGGCTACTGGCAGCAAGTCGAGCAATACGTGCAGGAGCACAGCGATGCCGAATTCACCCACGGCTTGTGTCCGGACTGCGTGCGCCGCTTGTACCCCAATCTGCCGCCGACATTGGACATCCGCTAAGGAAATGCTCGCGCGGCGCGAGCATTACACATGAGTGCGCTTTCTCCTTTGCAGCATCCTTGTAGCCGCCCGCGGTGAGGGCGGTTTCTGCAGCCGCGGTCGGCGCCCGCGGCACAATTGGAATGCAAGCAAGTTAGCGCACTCATTAGTAAAACCGCGGCTATGAACCGGCGTGCAGGCCGAATAACATGGCGATTGAATACGGCAATGCTTCTTGGCGCTTCTTTGTACCTTGGCGTCGTTTGGCAATAACTGCATGCCCCGCGCGGAGCGCGTGGCGTATCCACGCCGATGGCGGGACTGGCAGTATGGTCTTTCGACGCAGACGACCAAGGGGAGCAACGGGGGTCAGGCGCTATCTGGGAGCAACGGGGGTCAGGCGCTATCTGGGAGCAACGGGGTCAGGCGCTATCTGTTGACAAACACGGCAATATAAACTACGCCAGATGTGCTGGCGCGTAATGTATATTTGTAATTTCTTTCGCCGTGAAATACATCAGGTGCTGCGCTGCCCATCGGCGCCATCTGCGGATAATATCTCTGCCGCATAATTCTCGTGCGGCGCGAGAATTAGTAAGGCATGACGAAAGAAGAAGTTGCAGCGGCTGCATGCCCCGCGCGGAGCGCGTGGCGTATCCACGCCGATGGCGGGATCACCGCCGATGGCGGGACTGGCAGTTGCCTTAGCTGGCCAAGCCAGCTGCAGCAGCGTTCAGTGATCAGTGTTCGGCTCAGCAACCAGCAGCAGTCGCCGGACGGCGGCGGTCACGTCGGGCTGTGCCATCAATGCTTCGCCAACCAGCACGACGGATGCACCCGCCGCGTTGACCCGCGCAATATCGTCCGGCGTGAAAATGCCGCTTTCGCTGACCAAGGTCATCGCGGGCAGGGCATAGCGCGCCACGCGCGCGGTGGTGGCGAGCGTGACATTGAAATCGTGCAGATTGCGATTGTTGATGCCGACCAGCGGCGCGTTCAGCGCGCAGGCCCGCTCCATCTCGCGCTCGTCATGCACTTCGACCAGCACATCCAAGCCGCCGGCGCGCGCGGCATGGAACAGGTCGTCCAATTGTTGGGAATCCAGCAAGGCGACGATCAGCAAAATGGCGTCGGCATTGAGGGTCTGCGCTTCCGCGATCTGCAACGGGTCCAGAATAAAATCCTTGCGCAGGACGGGCAGCGGGCAGGCGCTGCGCGCGCGGACGAGAAAGGCCGGCTCGCCTTGGAAATACTGGCGGTCGGTCAGGACTGACAGGCAGTGCGCGCCGCCGGCATGATAGGCGGCCGCCAGTTGTTCCGGTTGAAAGTTGGCGCGGATCACGCCGCGTGACGGCGATGCTTTTTTCAGCTCGGCGATCAGGCCGATGGGGGAGCGCTGTTGCACGGCGCGCAGGAAGCCGCGCGGCGCATCGGTGCGTTCGCCACTGACGCCCGTGCGGCGCAGCGCGGCAATTTCATCGCGCTTGGTGGCGGCGATCTTGTCGAGGATCGTCAGCATCTTACAAATAGTAAAAAGTAAAAGAGCCGCTTCCGGAATTTACGTAGGAAAAATCAGGGAGTACCCGGCTTGGCGGGGGAGGGATTTTGCCGAAAGGGGGACGAAAGCGCAGATGCAAGAAATCCCCCAACCCTCCCGCCGGATGGCGGGACGGCGCAAACGCCGCCAGGGGGACGGCAGGCCGAACCCCAAGGTAGTGCTGGTCGTGTGTCGCATATGGAGTGGGGCTCGGGTTCATTGCGCCTGTCCAAATGCAACCAGTTGGGCGAGTTTGGCGCGGGCGGCGCCGGAGGCGATGGCGGCCCGTGCGGCGTGGATGCCCTGTGCAATGGAATCAGCGCGGTCGGCCAGATAGATGCAGGCTCCGGCGTTGAACAGCACGATATCGGTTTTTGGCCCTTCGGCACCGGCAAGGATTTCGCGGATGATGGCGGCATTGGCAGCGGCGTCGCCACCGCGCAAGTCATCGAGCGTGCATGGTGAGAGCCCGACGTCGGCGGGCGCGAGCTGATATGAGGTGATGACGCCGTCGCGCAATTCCGTGACGTCGCTGGGCGCGGTCAATGTCAATTCATCCATGCCGTCGTGCCCGCGCACGACCAAGGCGCGCTGCGTGCCCAGCTCGCGCAGGACGGTGGCGACCATGGTTGCATCCGCGCCGGGAAACACGCCGAGCAGTTGCCGGCGTGCGCCGGCCGGATTGGTCAGCGGCCCGAGCAGATTAAAGATGGTGCGGACACCCAGCTCAGCGCGCGCGGCGGCGGCGTGTTTCAGCGCCGGATGATAGGCGCGCGCAAAGAGGAAGGCGATGCCAATCTGTTGCAGTGCCCGGGCCGCCTGGGCCGGTGCCAGGTCGAGCCGCACGCCGAGGGCTTCGAGGACATCCGCCGAGCCGCTCCGGCTGGACGCCGCGCGGTTGCCATGCTTGGCGACCAGCACACCGGCGCCGGCGGCAACCAGCGCAGCTGCCGTTGAAATATTAAAAGTGTCGAGCCGGTCGCCGCCGGTGCCGCAGGTGTCAACCGTTTCTGCCGGCGGGGCCGGGACGGGCACGGCTTGCTGACGCATGGCTTGGGCAAATCCGAGCAGTTCGTCGGCAGACTCGCCGCGCATGCGCAGGGCGACGGCCACGGCGGCGATTTGCGCGGTGGTCAATTCACCGGCCATGATGCGGGCCATCAGTTGCCGGGCGTCAGCGCGCGCGAGCGCGGTGCCGCCGATCAACTTCGTCATAATGGCGGGGAAGGACAACGGGGGAGACATAATCGGTTTTAAGGAGTGACTTGGCCTGCTGCACATCGCGACTGATTTGCGCGCGCAGTTCGTCCAAGGTGGTAAACAGTTGGTCGTCGCGCAGGTGCTCGACCGGCTCGACCAGAATCCATTCTTCGTACAGGTCGCCGCTGAAATCCATGACGTAGACTTCACAGGTGCGGGTCGTCACGCCGGGTGTCACGGTCGGCCGGGTGCCGACATACAAGACGCCGCGATAGGTGGCGTTATGCAGATGCACATAGGCGGCATAGATGCCACTGGCGGGCACAACCAGGTAGCCCGTGTCCAGATTTGCAGTTGGAAAGCCGAGCTGGCGGCCGACACCGAGTCCTTCAACGACATGCGCCCAAATGGACCAGGGGCGGCCGAGTAATGCGCGCGCGGTGGCCAGATCGCCGCCTTGAATCGCCTTGCGAATCGCGGTCGAACTGACAATCGTGGTGTCGGCGCGCAGCGGCGGCACATCGTCACAGAGATAGCCTTCGGTTGCGGCCATCTCGCGCAGCAAGGTATGCGTGCCTTCGCGGGCGCGCCCAAAATGAGTGTCATAGCCGCAGACGATGATGCGCGCTTGGATTTTGCGCACCAGCAATTCATGCACAAACGCGCGCGCCGGGATTTCGGCAAATTGCTGGTCAAAGGGCTGGACAATGACATGCGTGATCCCCATGCATTCCAGCAATGCGATCCGCTGCGTGAGGGTCATGATCATCGGCGGCAATTTGTCGGGACAGACGACGCGGAACGGATGACTGTCGAAGGTCAGGACAACCGGTGTGGCTTGCTGCGTGCGGGCCACGCCGGTCAGGGTGGCCAGCAATTGCTGATGCCCGCGATGGACGCCGTCAAAGAAGCCGAGTGTCAGCGCCACCGGCGTGCTGGGCGGCGTGAAACTGGCGATGCCATTGACAATCGTCACCGCAGCGAGTCCAGTTGCTGTTCGTGCGGGGACAAGTTCTCGTCGGCGTTGTCCGGCGCATCATCCTGGCCGGCGGCGCCGGGCGGTGCATGCTGCTGGCGGCGCTTGCGTGCGCGGGTTTTGGCGCGCGCCTTCGAGCGGGAGACGACGGTCACGTCGGCGCCGCGAAAAGTCTGGATCGCGTCATCATCGTGGCGGACGGTGACTTGGCTGGTCAAGAGCGTGACATCAATGACGTCGCCCGTGCCGGCCGGGGTGCGCACGCGCTGGCCGCGCAGCGGCAGGCTGTCTTGCAGCGCGCGATACGCCTCGCATTCGTAATCGAGGCAGCATTTCAAACGGTTGCAGACGCCCGATAATTTGGCCGGGTGCAACTGCAACTGCTGCAATTTTGCCATCCGAATATTGACCGGCTGGAACTCGTACAGCCACGCGCAACAGCAGACCTTGCGGCCACAGCAGGCAATCGCGCCCATGATCTTGGTCTCGTCGCGCACGCCAACCTGGCGCAGCTCGATGCGAATGCGCAAGCGCCGGGCCAAGTCGCGCACCAAGACGCGAAAATCAACCCGGTCGTCCGCGGCGAAATAGAAAATAATCTTGCTGCGATCAAAGGTGTATTCGGCATCAATGATCTTCATGCCCAATTTGTGGTTGGCAATTTCTTCGCGGCAGGGGGTGATTTGCTCGCGGGCCTCCTTGCGATTGAGTTCCAACTGGCGCAGGTCGCAGGGATGGCAGACCCTGACGATGGCTTGCCGCTCGGGCACGTCATCGTCGCTGTCAACGCCCAGCATCATCAGCTTGCCGATATCCTGGCCGCGATCAAAATTGACGATGCACCAGTCGCCCAGGGCGGCCGTGCCCGGCGCGCAACGAAAACACTCGATCTGGCCGTGATCGCGCAGGCGCACCCGGGCGAGAATGGTGGGGGCGGGAGAAGAGTCCATAGTGTAATCAATAATCGGTGATCGGTTTTCTAAATCTCAAATCTCAAAATTGTCAATTGTCAATTGTAAATCACAGCCCGGTTGCCATGATGGCCCGCTGGAAGGGGAGGCGCTCGCGCACCGGCGCCGTCGCGCCGGCGAGCAGGCCTTGCACGACAATGTCAACGCGGGTGTTCAAGAAAACGGTGGGGCCCCGCACGGTTTCCGCGTCGCGAATATTGCGGGCAATCTCATGCGGGCTGTAGAGTTCGGCCAAGCGGGCGATCTGGGTGTGATAGCCGCGATGCAGCAAGGCGTCCGGCGCGCGGGTTGTTTGATAGACCCAGATATCGCGCCAGAGATCCAGCAGCGTTTCGAACAGGCCGGCTTTGATGGTGCGTTCGCGCGCCGCTTGCGCGGCTTCGAGCTCGTCTTCGGCGGCGGACAGCACGTCGCGCCGGACACCGGCTTCGTAATCCTTGCAGCGCTCGGCCTGCACGGCCAGCGCATCTTTCACTTGGGCCTCGTAGGCGGCGCGTTCATCTTTCAGCGCGCCGGCAAAGCGCTTGCCAAAATCAAACGCGGGCAGCGCGGCGGACTGGCGCGCGCTGAGCACGGCCAGCAACGCCTCGACCATGGCGCGGTAGCTGGCACAATCTTCGGCCAGCTTCGCCGCGCGGTTCCACCGGCCGCGGGCAATGGCGCAAACCAGCTCGGTGTCCGCGGCGCACGCGGGCAGCAAGGCCTGCACCCGCGCCTGCACGCGGGCCGCGCTCAGCGGCCGCAGGCGGATCATCTGGCAGCGCGACAGGATCGTCGGCAGCAAGCGTTCCGGCCGGGTCGTGACCAGAATAAAATAGGTGTCCGCAGTGGGCTCTTCAAGCGTCTTGAGAAAGCGGTTGGCGCTCTCTTTGCGGAGGGTCTCGGCTTGATACACAATGGCCACTTTGGCGCCGCCAATCAGCGCGGTGGCCTGCAGTGCCTGGATCAGTTCGAGCATGTCTTCGGTCTTGATTGCGCGCAGCAGGCCCTTGGGCCGCACGACATGCAGGTCGGGATGCAGTGCGCGCGCGACCGTGTCGCAAGCGTGGCAGGTGCCGCACGGCGCGAACGGCCCCCGCGGCTGCTCGCACAACAATGCCTGGGCCAGGCGCTGCGCCAGCTCATCCTCGCCGACATCGCCGGGACTGGCAAAAATGACGGCGTGTGGCAGGCGTTTGCGCGTCATGGCGCGTTGCAGACACGCAACGGCGTGCGGCTGATCCTGGGCTATCTCGTCGAAGGGCCGCATGGGGCGCGTCAGAGGCCGAAGCGTGGAGTGACGCAGGCGCGGATGGCGTGCGCAACGCTGCTGATCGGGCCGGTGCCGTCAATCACCACGCAGCGCCCGGGCTCACGCCGCGCAATGGTCAGATAGCCGTCCCGGACGCGTTGATGAAAGGCGAGGCCGGCGGCTTCGATCCGATCCATTTCGCCCGGCGGCGTTTCCTTGGCAACGCCCTTGGCGCGGCGCAAGCCTTCGGCTGAATCAATATCGAGGATCATCGTCAAATCGGGCATGAGCCCGCCCGTCGCCAGGAAATTCACTTGGGTGACCAAGGTGAGCGGCAGGCCGCGGCCAAAGCCTTGGTACGCCTCGCTGGCGTCGGCATAGCGCGAGGCCACCACGATTTCTTCGCGCTGCAAGGCGGGCAGAATGCGCTCGCGCACATGCTGCGCACGGCTCGCCGCAAAAAGGAACAACTCGGTTTCGTCCGCCAGCCCGGCATGCCGCACGGGATCGAGCAGAATGGCGCGAATCGCCTCGCCGACCGGCGTGCCGCCCGGCTCGCGCGTCACCAGCACCGGCTGGGTGCGCGTGCGCAGCCAGGCGACCAGCAAGTCAATTTGCGTGCTCTTGCCGGAACCGTCGGGGCCTTCAATGGTAATGAAGATGCCTTTGCCGGCCGGTTTGTGCAGGAGGGGCATCATCCCGCGGTGGGCGTGAGCGGTTTAAGGCGCGGGCCGGCGGACGTGTC
>JAPLST010000108.1:0-7611 GCA_026398485.1 bacterium | reverse complement strand
TTCGACGACGAAGCCATGCTGCGCCAGCGCCTGGCGGATTTCATCCGCGCGCGCCCAGTTTTTCGTGGCGCGCGCCTGCTGGCGCTCCTGCAGCAAGGCCTGCACTGCGTCGGACACCTGCGCCGCATCCGGCGCCACCGCCACGACGGCGTCGCAGGCATTGAGCCAGTGCGTCAGCGCCTGTGCATCCGCGGGCGTCAAACTGCTATCCGCATGCCACTTGTTGGCCAGATGCACCAGTTCGAACACCGCCGCCAAGGCCGGACTGATGTTCAGATCATCATCGAGGGCGGCGCCCCAGGCAGTCTCGGCGGCGGCCAAGGCGGCGGCGACATCCGCGCGCGGCGCCGCCGCATCGGTCGGCGCGGGATAGCACGCCAGCGCGGCGCGCGCGGCGTCCAGCCGTTGCAGCGCACTGCGCGCCGCCTGCAGGCCTTCAAACGTGAAATTCAACGGCTGGCGATAGTGCGCCGACAGCAAGACATAGCGCACCTCGCGCCCGCTCCAGCCCTTGGCCAGAATGTCGCGCAGCGTATAGAAATTACCGAGCGATTTCGACATTTTCTTGCCGTCCACCAGCAAGTGCGCGTTGTGCAGCCAGCAGCGCGCAAACGGCTGGCCGGTCAACGCCTCACTTTGGGCAATCTCATTTTCGTGGTGGGGAAAGACCAGGTCTTCGCCGCCCATGTGTATGTCAATCGTGTCGCCCAGAAAATGGCGCGCCATGACCGAGCACTCGAGATGCCAGCCGGGGCGGCCGTCACCCCACGGGCTCGGCCATTTCACTGCGCCGTCGGCGGGCGTCCATGCTTTCCACAAGGCAAAATCGCTGACGTGTTCTTTGTCATATTCGTCGTTGTCCACGCGCGCGCCGTGGCGCAGTTCGCGCGTGTCGAGATGCGACAGGCTGCCGTAGGTGCTGAACCGCGCAATCGAAAAATAGACGCTGCCGTCGCCGGCTTGGTAGGCAAAGCCCTTGTCCAGCAGGACGCGCACGGCGTCGATCATTTGCGGAATGAACTCGGTCGCGCGCGGCAGGTGATCCGGCGGCGCCAGCCGCAGCGTGCGGCAATCGTCAAGGAAGGCGTCGGCATACCGGTCGGTAAACGCGCGCAAGCTGAGGCCCGCAGCCTGCGCGCCGCGGATGGTCTTGTCATCCACGTCGGTGATGTTCATCACATGCGTGACGGCGAAGCCGCGCGCGCGCAGCCAGCGCTTGACCAAGTCAAAGGTGACAATGGCGCGGAAATTGCCAATATGCGCAAAATTACTGACAGTCGGGCCGCAGGTGTACATGGTCACGCGGCCCGGCACCAGTGGCGCGAACGGCTGCGCGCGGCGCAGCAAAGTGTTGGTCAGGTTCAGCATTGGTCTGTCATATGCCGCGCTTCAGGGGCATGGAAGCCTCGCCCACTTTGCAGCGCAGCATCTGAGCGGCGCGCGGCTCAATTGGGGACGCTAAACTGCGTGCCGCAGACCGGGCAGCGGACGCGATCGCCAGGATTAAAACCGGTGATGAACGGCCTGCGCGCGCACAATGCCTTGCTGCGTCGGCCCGCCGGGTGGCGGCGGATAGGCGGTGGCGGGTGCCTGGGCGGCGGCGGCTTGGGCCGCTTCGGCTTTCTTTTCCGCATCGGTCGCCTTGCCCACGGCAAAGCCCAAGGCCATGCCAATCGGCGCACCGATGCCAGCCCCAATCGCGGTGCCGACGCCGGCGTTGCCGGTCGCACTGCCAATGATCGCGCCGGTGCCCGCGCCCAAGCCGGCGCCGGCAACGGTGCCCATGGTCGTGCCTTCTTCCGTCGCCGTGCAGCCCACCAGGACCATGCTCAGCAGCACACTCAGTGCGCGACAGCCGTTGCGTCTCATCCAGTTCATATGCTCTCCTGATTCCAATTAACGATAGTGTTGTCAATATGACGCGCAGGACGGTCGTGCTATTCAATAATTCCCTGCATCATTAGACTGGTATAGTGTAGCAAAAAGCGCGCGGGGACGCAATCGCGCAACGGCGCGCCGAATCTGGCACCTGGTATGTGTTGCTGCGCCCCACCGAGCCCGCCGCGCGGCGCATGTGCGTCAACTTAGCGAGTGCATGTGTCGTAGAAGCGGCTTCCAGCCGCTTACGTTGACGCGCATGCGATCGGTGGACGCAGAGATTGAGAAAGGGATGCCGGCGCGTCTTGTTACTTAATCCGTGTCTTCGTAAATCGTCTCGCCGGATTGCTCGAATGCGCGGCCCAGCGCAAGGCCCCGGCTGCGGATGACGCGCACGGCACAGTTGCCCGGGCGCCCGGCGCCGTGCAGCAACAACTGGCGGAAGCGCGTGCGCTGCCGCGCGCCCACCTCGTTGTACTGCAGCAGCAAGTCGGCACAACCGTCGGCGTTGTAGTCAGAGACGCCGACAAGTTCCACGCCGACATTCAGGCGGCGCAAGCCCGCGATATAGCCGGCCCGGCGCACATTCTGGCCGTTCATCAACGCGACCAGCGGCCCGGCCGGCGCACCCCAGGTGATCAAAAGGACATCGGCACAACCATCGCCGTTGAAATCGCCGCAGCCGGCATAGGCGAATTCGGCGCTGACATAGTCGTCGCCGTTGCCGACCGGCAGATAGTCGAGCGTGGCGAGTACTTGAACAGGAATTGCGCCGGTGCTGTCCGGCATGCCCAGCAAAAGCATCCGGAAATCAAGACTGGCGTCGTTGCGCACCAGCACGTCGGCAATGCTGTCGCCGTTGAAGTCGCCGACGCCACAGTAGCGCCAATTGGGGTCGTCGGCACCCGGGCGACCGACAAGTCATCCGCCAGCTCATGCACATCCAGGCAGCCGTTGCTCGGGTTCTGCGTCAGAATGGCATCCTGCACCACATCGCCGACAAACTGGCCGTGGTCGCGATAGGCATGGGTGTCATCAAAGACGAGGCCGGCGACCGGCGTGCTGCCGCCGTCCATGGTGCGGACGGTCACCGCCGCGCTTTGGGTGTCCAGGCACAACAAGCCGAACGAATCATTATCAAGCCGGATGACGTCGAGAATGCAGCCGTACGCGGATGCGCCCGTCACGCGCAGGCGTTCGATGGTCCTGCCGCGTTTGCCCATCAAGTAGACGGAGCCATAACTGAAATCGCCGGCGGCGGTAGTGCGGTTGCCGGTGCGCGCCGGCGGCATCGTCACAATATCCGGCGTGCCGTTGCCGTCATAGTCCAAGCCGACTGCCCGATTGGTGGTGTCCAGCGGCAGATAGCTGTTCACCTGCCAAGTGATGCACCATGGTTTGGCGCCGGAGAGCGAGGCCGGCAGCCAAGGCGGGTCTTCATTGTCGGGCGCGCTGAACCAGTAGGGCTGGACGGTGATCATTTTATTGGTGGCACTGCACTTGATGGCGGCCGTGACGGCATTGGCGATGGTCACCGAGCGTTTGACGGACTGTTCCCAGTTGCTCTCATGGCCGAAATTGACCATGAAGGTGTTCTTGTCGCCAATCTTAAGATCCACCTTGATTTTGTGGGAGCTGCTTTTGGTGGAGCCCCGCGTGATTTTCCGGGCCAGCGTGGACGAGCTGTCGGCCGTCCGGTTCGAGGCTTTGAGCGTGTTGAGCTTGCCGCCGCCGCCGCAGGCGTTGGTGATGTACATGGCATAGTTCAGCGGCGCCATGCGCCAGTTGCGGAAGTCGGAACTCTTGGGGCGCTTGTGCATGCCGCGCGGCGGATGTTCCAGCGCATAGGGCTCATAGGTGGTGTTGATCGCGCTGACATAGCTGAAAATGAAGTCCGGGTCAATCACCATGCCGTTGCGCGCCTGGCGCGCGTACTTGTTGAACGCGATCGTCGGTTGCGAGATGATGAACCAGCCTTCGCTGCCGTCGCCGTCCGACTTGAAATTCATGGCGAGCTCGCTGCTGACCGCCTCGCTGTAGTCATAGACGTTCTTGAAGCCATAGGTGTACTGCGCCGACGTACTAAATTTACTTTTCATGCCGAAGGTGATCCCGCCCGAGAAGTTGGCGGCATAACTCTCGCTGGTGACAAAGGTATCATCCTGGCTTTGCTTGAAACTGACGCTGGTGGCCCACTCTTTCGCGTCGGCCTGGTACGGCGGCACGCCCTCGACCACGCCGACCAGCGACCACAGCGCGCGGTATTCCTCGGCGCTGCTGGTGTCAAGGTTGAAGGCGTTCTTGTGCACGAACTCCTCGTTCGGGCTGTTCCAGCCCCGCATGAAACTGCCCTCGATACTATCGTGCTTCATCTGGAAATAGACCACGCCATACTGCTGCACAAGATTGCGGGTGCCGATAGGACAATAGTAGTACATCACCGGGCAGATGCTGACGTAATCATCAAATCGATGATCGGTGTCGTATTCAAGTTGGACGCTGCGTTCGCCTATCTTGTCCATATAGGGGGAGGCCCGGTGCGGGCCGTTGATGGCATAGTGCGTCAAGGACATGATCACCACGTTTAATCAGGTTCTTTATAAAGTAATGACAATCAAAGGTTTTATTTTTTTTGAGCAATCCCAGGGTGTAGGAAATGAAAAAAAGACGGCTCACGACAATCAGATAATTCCTGACGCCAAGAATTTTATATAGTATTTGTTTAATCAACATTCAATATATTTTTAATTACTAATATTTTTAATTTGAAAAATACGAAAGTGATTCACCCTATCCTGGTAACTCCACCGTCAGACAACAGGTATTTTCCTCCGCTTTCAGGACAAATTGCCAATCCTTCGCTGTTGAAGTGAAGTTTGTGACCATATTCGCTTACCCAGCCGTTTTGGTGGGCAGGATTGCCGTAGACGAGGGCATAAGCCGGCACCTTTTTGGTAATAACTGCACCTGCACCAATCATCGCATATTCCCCAATTTCGTTACCACACACCACCGTTGCATTTGCTCCAATTGACGCCCCTTTGCGAACAATGGTTTCCTGATATTGATCCTTTCGGATGATCGCACTTCTTGGATTTATTACATTGGTAAATACCATGGATGGACCAAGAAATACGTCATCCTCGCAAATTACTCCGGTATAGATGGAAACATTGTTTTGAACTTTCACATTATCACCAAGAACTACCTGAGGTGAAACCACAACATTTTGTCCGATATTGCATCTTTTGCCAATTCTGCATCCTGACATGATATGGCTGAAATGCCATATTTTTGTCCCCTCTCCAATTTCGCAATTATCATCAATTACAGCCGATTCATGAGCAAAATATTGTATCATAATGAATTAATTGATTGAACTAAGCTGTTTATTACCCACTCCTGGTCCTGTGGCGTTAATTCGGTGTGAATAGGTAACGCGAGAACTTCACTACATAGCTTTTCTGCTACGGGCATATCTCCGGAATGATAACCTAAATTTGAATAAGCTTTCTGAAGATGGAGCGGAGACGGATAGTAAATCATCGAAGGTATTCCCTTCTCTTTCAACAACTCTTTTATTTTATCCCGCTCTCCAATTCTAATAACGTATTGATTATAGGTGTGTTTTGAAAATTGATTTACTGCTGGTCTGACAACCTGGGAGATGTTCTCCAGAAGTTGATGATATAATTGACCAGATTCGATTCGGCGTTGAATGTAGCTGTCCAAATTCCGGAGTTTTACCCTCAGTATAGCCGCCTGAATGGTATCGAGCCGCGAATTGCATCCAATTAACTCATATGCATATTTTTGTCCTTGCCCGTGACGTGAAATCATAGTTGCCGTCAGTGCATATTGGTCACTGTTGGTTGTTAATGCACCTCCGTCACCAAAACAGCCTAAATTCTTAGTCGGGAAAAAAGAGTGGGTACTGATATCTCCCATGGTCCCAGTTTTCTTTCTGACACCATTGGGGAAAAGATATTCAGAGCCTAGCGATTGAGCATTATCTTCGATTACCTTCAGTCCAAAACGATTGGCAAGTTCAAGAATAGGTCCCATATTTGCCGATTGTCCAAACAGATGAACCACAACAATGGCTTTTGTAAGGGGGGATATCTTTTCTTCGATCCGATTTAAATCTATGTTAAAGGTATCTTCACAAACATCAACAAATACCGGCTTTAAGCCAAGTAATGCAGCAGCCTCTGCTGAGGCAACATAGTTAAAAGCAGGCATCAGCACCTCTTCTCCAGGCTTGAGACCAAGTGTCTGGTAGGCTATCTGAAGCGCATCAGTGCCGTTCGCACAAGGAATAACATACTTGGATCCTGTAAAATCAGCAAGTTCATGGGCAAATGCTTCAACTTGCTTCCCATTAATAAAAGCAGATGAGTCAATCACTTCCTGAATAGCCAGATCGATTTCTTCCTTGATTTTAAGATATTGCCCGTGAAGGTCAACCATTTTTATTGAATTCCCCATATTAAATGTCTAAATCACGATTACAAAATTGCTAATAATTTTGCGATTGTTTGGGAAATAGAGCCTGTCCATTCCAAATAATGCGAAAAAACTACCTTTCAAAATATTTTGATTCCTTCCAAAGTGAATATTCCTTCTCCTTATACCCCTTTAAATAAATATTGAAATAGGTAGTTTTCCCTGAAAAACCGATAATGGAATAATTGAATTTGAATAAACAAAGACATTTACAAAGACAACTCTGCTGACAACTATCATAAATATAGATATTTACTAAATCATTTCTTATCCCGGCAGAATCCCTTAGCGAACCGCAGCAATTGTAGACCATATCAATCTTCAGTGATAATACAGATTGGTTTAATTCAAAATATAATGAATCGGTAATTTGCAGGGGAACAGATTTAAGTGAAGTAGTTTGAGCTGAAAAACAGCCGGAGTAATCAACTTTTATAACAGAAATGTTTGTCTGTGAGTTCGGGTCCCCTTTATCACAGGCCATTAAAATCAATAACACCATCGAAACCGCTAGAATTGTAATCCTCATACAAACAGTTATCTCAGGATATTTTATCTATCAAATTTACAACAATTATTACGGATTTCAAGGATTTATTTTAGGAGATTATATTATCCAAAACAGCAGCTAGTTCTGCAGTAAGATTCTTCCGGGTAAATTTCATGACTCCTTTGGGGCTAATCGTCAATTGGTTATGTAAATACTTATCGTATAACATTAAAACAATTTCTTTGATCTGGTTTAAGTCATCGTATTGGGCAATATATCCTGCTTCAGACTCTTCAAGTATCCTGGCCAGATCGCCGTTGGTAGGACCAATGGCAAGAATTGGTCTTTCGGATGCCATGTATTCAAAAAATTTCCCAGTGAGAATACCCTTAGCATTGGGACTATCCTTGTTAATTGCCAATAGTAAGGTTGCAGATTGTTTCATTAATCGGGCAACTTTACTGTGTGGGACATATTCGATACAGGTTAGACAACTTTCAAGGTTGAATTCAGACAAGTCATCTACCACCGTATTTTCGACTCTCCCAACTAGTTTTATCTCCAGACTATTTTTAAAATTGGGAACGTTTTCGCTTAATTCAGAAAGTACCTGCCATAATCCCCTAAGGTTTAATCCAGGTGGCAGGGTACCAATATGAGAAATGGAAAATTTGGAATCACAAATAACATCCTTCACCTCCATATCTTCGGGATCGAATCCATTAGTAATTAAATGG
>JAPLST010000244.1 GCA_026398485.1 bacterium | reverse complement strand
CCCGGGGTCGGAATGTACGAGCCAATGCGATACACCGCCAGCAAGCCGAACGTAAACAGCATACGTTCGCGCAGCTCGCGAATCCGAAACATATTAATGATCGTCCTAAACATGGCTCGTAATCGTCGTCGTTGCGGTTAGGAGGCGGCCGGTGTGGCCGTGTGTTTCTTCCTGACCTTTATTTCGGCCGGCGCGCAGGTTCCGCCCGCCGCGGTGATTTTTTGCGCGGCGCTCTTGCTGAACTTGTCGGCCACCACGGTCAACGCCACGGTTACCGTGCCGTCACCGAGGACTTTCAATTTGGCGTTGCGCGTGCCGTGCAGCAGGCCGGCCTTGATCAGCTCGGCCCGCGTGACGGTCGTGCCGGGGTTGAACCCGCGCAAATCATCCACATTGATGATGTCATACACAATGGCGAAGTTCGCGTTGTTGAAGCCGCGCCGCGGCAAGCGCCGGTATAACGGCGTCTGGCCGCCTTCAAAGCCGGGCCGGACAAACCCGCCCGCCCGCGCCTTCTGGCCTTTGTGCCCGCGGCCGCTGGTCTTGCCATGGCCCGAGCCAATGCCACAGCCCAGCCGCTTGGTGCGGTGGCGCGAGCCTGCCGGTGGTTTCAATTCATGGATAAACATAAATAATTCTCATGCTGCTGCGGTTAATTCTCGTCCGTCGCCACTGCGTTCGCCGCCGCCACCGAAGCCGCGACATCACTGCGCACCGCATCGGCCGTCGCACGCGGTTGATACTTCAGCCCGCGCCGCGCAAATGCCGTGGCATGATCCATCAGCATGCGCAACCCGGTCATCGTCGCCTTGGCCACATTGATCGGGTTGTTGGATCCCAGACTCTTGCTCAGCACGTCGCGGATGCCGGCCGCCTCAAGCACGGCGCGCACGGCGCCGCCGGCGATGATCCCGGTGCCGGACGTGGCCGGCTTCAACATCACGCGCCCGCCCTTGAACTTGCCTTCCACGGCAAAGGGAATGGTCGTGCGATACAGGCACACTTCCTCGAGCTGCCGCCGGCCATCCGCCAACGACTTGGCAATCGCATCCGCCACTTCATTCGCCTTGCCATAGCCAAGGCCGACGCGGCCCTTGCCGTCGCCAACCACGACCAGCGCAGAAAAGCCGAAGCGCCGGCCGCCTTTGACCACTTTCGCGGTGCGATTCACCGCGACGACTTTTTCGATCAGATCGGACGCGTTTTCGTCGGTGTAATGAGCCACTGCCTTACTCCAAAACTAGCATGTTAGAATTGCAATCCCGCGGCGCGCGCAGCTTCCGCCAACGCTTTGATGCGCCCGTGATACCGATAGCCGGCACGGTCAAACACAACCGCGCTGACATTCACTTTCTTGGCGGCCTCGGCCACCAGCGTGCCAACCGCCTTGGCCGCCGCCATGTTCGCGCGGCCACCCTGGGCGGCAAACGCCTTGCCCAAGCTGGTGGCACAGGCCAGGACCGTGCCGGCGCTGTCGTCAATCACTTGCGCATAAATGTATTTCAAGCTGCAAAACACATTCAGGCGCGGCCGCGCCGGCGTGCCGGCAACGCGATTGCGGATGCGCAACTGGCGGCGCGTGCGCGCGGTCAACTTCTTCCGTCGTACAAGTACACTCATGATGGTTGGTTCCTTTCCAATGCGCTGTGTGCGTTAGGCGGCCGCCGTCTTGCCGGCCTTGCGGCGGATGTGCTCGCCTTCATAATGGATGCCTTTGCCTTTGTAGGGCTCGGGCGGGTAGAACTTGCGAATTTCCGCCGCGGCTTCGCCCACGTGCTCTTTGCTGACACCCCGGATCGTGATCTTGGTGTTGTTGTCCACCGTGATCTGCAGGTCGCCCGGCACGCTGAACAGCGCCGGCTTGATGCCGCCCAGGGCGATGCTCAGCAGGCTGCCCTGGATTTGGGCGCGGTAGCCGACGCCCTCGATCTCAAGCACTTTATGATAGCCCTGCGAAACGCCAATCATCAGATTCTGCAGCTTGCTGCGGGCCGTGCCGTGCTGTTCGCGCTCCGGCTTGCTGTCGCCGCCGCGGCTGACCACCAGCGTGTCGTGCTCAACGGCGACGCGCACGCGTTTGGGCAGCGTCATGGCCATGGCGCCTTTCACGCCTTGCGCGTTGACCACATCGCCACTGGCAACGTCGGTCTTGACGGTGACGGTGACGCCACTCGGAATCTGCACTGCTTTTTTACCAATTCGGGACATTGCGTGTGTTCCTTGTCACAATAAAATGCGTGCTGCGCACGATTACCATACTTCGGCGACCACTTCACCGCCAACCCGCTTCTTGCGGGCAATGCGGTCGGTCATGATCCCTTGCGAGGTCGTCAAAATCGCGATGCCAAGCCCGCCGCGGATCCGGCCGATCTCATCCGCCTTCAGATACCGGCGCAGGCCCGGCGTGCTGACGCGCCGCACTTCGTGGATCACCGGTTGCTGCCGGTAATAGCGCAGGTAGACGCGCATCGTCGGATGCGCCGCGCCCTCGACCGGCTGATAGTCGCCGATGTAGCCCTCTTCCTGCAATACCCGCAGGATTTCCAGCTTCAAGCGCGAGGCGGGCACATCCACGGTACGGTGCCGCGCAAGATACGCATTGCGCACCCGCGTCAGCAGATCAGCTATTGGATCAGACATTGACATTGTAAAAACTCCTTGATCTTATGCAGCGTGAGCCATGCAGGCCGCCATTACCAGCTTGCCTTGATAACACCGGGAATCGCGCCCTTGCTGGCCAACTCGCGCAAACAAATACGGCAAAGCTTGAACTTGCGGTAGTAGGCACGGCGCCGGCCGCAACGTTGACAACGGTTGTACGCCTGCACCGGGAATTTCGGCGTGCGGCGCTGCTTTACCACTAAACTTGTTTTTGCCATGGAACGTCCTTGCTCGTTGCTATACTCATAAAGGGCATGCCGAACGCGCGCAGCAATGCGCGGCCCTGCTCGTCCGTGCGGGCCGTGGTCACAAAGGCGATGTTCATCCCCTGCGTGCGCTTGGCCTTGTCCGGGTCAATCTCCGGGAAAATCAGCTGGTCGGTAATGCCCAGTGAATAGTTGCCGCGCCCGTCAAAGGCCTTCAGCGACACGCCGCGGAAGTCGCGAATACGCGGCAGCGCGATGCACACCAGGCGCTCCAGAAACTCATACATGCGCTCGCCGCGCAGCGTCACTTTGCAGCCGATCGCCATGCCTTCGCGCAATTGAAAATTCGACACGGACTTGCGCGCATGCGTGATCATCGCCTTCTGCCCGGTGATCATGCCCAGCTCGTTGGCCGCTTCCTGCAGAAAGGCCTGGTCTTTTTTGGCCTCGCCCACGCCCATGCTGACCACGATAAAACTCAGGCGCGGCGCTTGGTTGACATTGACCAACCCCAGCTCTTTGAGCAATTGCGCGCGCAACGTCTTCTCGTACAGCAGACGCATGCGCGCCGGCTCTTGCGGCTGCGCCGGCTCGTTGCTGGGCGCCTCTTTCACTTTCGGCGCATCTTTCGCCTTGGCCCCCGCCTTGCCCTTGCCGCTGTCTTTCGGCATTTTGCCGCCTAACTTCTCTTTGGATTGTGTTGCCATAACAAATCAGCTCTTATTCCGTTGCCGTGATTTTTTGCACGTTCGAGACGTGGATCGGCATCTCCTTGTCAATAATGCCGCCTTTTTGATTCTTGGCACGGGCCTTGACGTGGCGCTTCACCATGTTGACGCCCTCAACCAGCACGCGCATTTTCTTGGGCATCGCGCGGATCACTTTGCCCTGCTTGCCCCGGTCCTTGCCCGCGATCACTTTCACCATGTCATTGCGTTTTATATTCATAGCCATTCCTATACCACTTCCGGCGCCAGCGAGATAATCTTCATGCAATTTTTCTCGCGTAATTCGCGCGCAACCGGCCCAAAAATACGGGTGCCGCGCGGGTTTAAATCCTTGTCCACCAAGACGACCGCATTGCTGTCAAAGCGCAGCTTGCTGCCGTCCGAGCGCATAATCGTGAACTTCGTGCGCACAATCACGCCGCGCACCACTTCGCCTTTTTTGACCGTGCCATCCGGCTGCGCCAGCTTGACACTGCACACAATCACATCGCCGATGTGGGCGTAGCGCCGGCGCGTGCCACCCAGCACCTTGATGCACTGCACCCGCTTGGCGCCGGTGTTGTCGGCCACATCCAATCCTGTTCGCAACTGAATCATAACATAGTACTCCGTACTCGTCGCGAGTCGTGGTTAGACGCCAACCGGTTCTACCGGCACGGCCTGCATCGTCGCCTGCGCGACCACGGCGGCAAGGCGCCAACGTTTAGTCTTGCTCAGCGGCCTGCTCTCGATGATCTTGACCCGGTCCCCTTCATGTGCCGCGCTGTGCTCGTCATGCACATGATAGTTCTTGGTGCTTTTCATCAGCTTGCCGAACTGCGGCTCGGGCGCGCGGCGCTCGACCCGCACGACCAGCGTCTTGGGCGTTTTGGCGCTGATCACGATGCCGACCTGCTCTTTGCGATTGCTGGACTTGGTGCTCATGGTCATCCTTGCGGCGCGGGCGCAGGCGTAACAACCCCGCGTTTGCGCTCGTTCATTATAGTGAGCACGCGCGCCAGTTCGCGGCGCGTCTGGCCCATTTCGTGCATCTTCTCGGGCTTGCCGCGCACCGCCTTGTTGCGCAGCTCGAACAAGGTCTTGCGCAACTGTTGCGCCTCGGTCACCAACAGCTCGGCCTCCACACTGCGTATTTCTCGCGCGGTTCTCATGCTTGCTTCATTCCTTGCTTCACATTACATTCCGTGAGACGAACCGGGTATGCACCGGCAGCTTCGCGGCGGCCAGCACCAGCGCGGCCCGCGCCAGCGACTCGGGCACACCCTCGAGCTCGAACATTACCCGCCCCGGCTTGATCACCGCCACCCAGCCTTCCGGCGCGCCTTTGCCTTTGCCCTGGCGCGTTTCGGCCGGCTTCTTGGTGTACGGCTTGTCCGGGAAACAACGAATCCAGACTTTGCCGCGGCGCTTCATGTGGCGCGTAATCGCCACCCGCGCCGCTTCCAGCTGCACGGCCGTCACCCAGCCGCGCGTCAACGCTTGCAGGCCGTATTCGCCAAAGGACACATCCGAGCCGCCTTTGGCAAACCCTTTGCGGTTGCCGCGTTGCTGCTTGCGATACTTGACTCGTTTTGGTTGCATTGCCATACGTCATTCCCTCTGCGTCAGGCGGCGCCGTGTGCGCGCGGACCCTTGCGGCGGCGCTGGCGCGCCAGTGCGCTGTTATCAGTGTTAGCTTTCAATGACATCTTTTCGCCCTTGCAAATGTAGACCTTGCAGCCAATCGAGCCATAGGTCGTATGCGACTCGGCAAAACCATAATCAATATCCGCGCGCAGGGTGTGCAACGGCAGTTTGCCCAGGCGCACGCTCTCGCGCCGCGCAATCTCCGTCCCGCCCAGGCGCCCGCTGATGATGATGCGCACGCCGTCCGCGCCGAAGTCCATCGCCGTTTGCGCCGCGCGCTTGATCACGCGCTTGAAACTGGCGCGCTTCTCAAGCTGCTGCGCCACGTTCTCGGCCACCAGTTGGGCCTCCGTCTCCGGCCGCTTGATCTCTTCAATTTCAATGTAGACTTCCTTGCCGGTCATCTTGCGGATCATCTCGTTGAGCTTCTCAACCTCGTCGCCCCGCCGCCCGATCACCAAGCCCGGCCGCGCCGTCGCAATGGTCACCCGGATGCGATCCGTGACGCGCTCGATCTGCACGCGCGAGATGCCCGCGAATTGCAGTTTCTTCTTGACTGCGTCGCGGACATTGATGTCCTCAATCAGCAGTGTGCCGAAGTCTTTCGACGGCGCATACCACTTCGAGAGCCAGTTGCCAGTCAGGCCAACTCGAAAACCAATTGGATTTACTTTTTGTCCCAAGGAAGCACTCCCGTGCAATCTCTGTTAAACTTCATAATCAAGGCGCAAGTATACCAAACATGCCGTAATAAATCAAGCGCCATCGTTGACCGTGACATGAATGTGACAAAACCGTTTGATAATCGGCAAGGCGCGCCCGCGCGGCGCGTTGACCGAGCGCTTCATGCGCGGGCCTTCATTGACGAACGCCTCGGTCACCGTCACCTGCTCGACCGGCGTGCTGCCGCGCAGGTTGGCCACCGCCGACTTGAGCACCGTGGCGACCAGTGGCGCCGCCTTTTGCGGGCAGCCTTTCAAGGTGGTGTACGCCTGCGGCACACGCTGGTTTTGAATCAAGCGCGTCACCAGGCGCGCCTTGCGCGCGGACATGCGGATTCGTTTGGCGATTGCTTTTGCTTCCATAAATCTAGCTCCTCTTCATCGTGGTCATCAAGTCTTGTCGCCGGGCTTCTTGCCCTTGTCGCCGCTGTGCGCACGGAACAGGCGCGTCGGCGCAAATTCACCGAGCTTGTGCCCGACCATGTTCTCCGTGACGAACACCGTCACATGTTTGCGGCCGTCATGCACCATGAACGTGTGCCCGATAAAATCAGGCGTGATCATCGAACGGCGCGACCATGTCTTGATCGGCCGGCGCTCGTTGCCTTGATTCAGGCGCTCGACTTTCAGCGCCAGCTTGGCATCCACAAATGGTCCTTTACGAATTGAACGTGCCATACGTCGTTGTGCGCATTACTGGTTAGGCCGCCATCACTTGGAGCTGCGACGGTCTTTAATAATATAATCACTCCGCTTTGAACGCGTCCGCGTTTTCTTGCCACCGCAGGGCTTGCCCCAGGGCGTGGTCGGATGCCCGCCCGAGGCCCGGCCTTCGCCACCGCCCATCGGGTGATCGACCGGATTCATGGCGACGCCGCGCACACCCGGGCGGATGCCGCGCCAGCGACTGCGCCCGGCTTTGCCCAGCGAGATCTTGGAATGGTCGGCATTGCTGACCGTGCCGATCGTCGCCCGCGCATGCACCGGAATCAGGCGCACTTCGCCGCTCGGCATGCGCAAATGGGCATAACTGCCTTCGCGCGCCATCAGCGTCGCCGCGCAGCCGGCCGAACGCACCAGCTTGCCGCCCAGTCCCGGCACCAGCTCAACATTGTGCACCTGCATCCCCAGCGGGATCTTGCTGAGCGGCAGGGTGTTGCCCACCGTAAATTCGGCACTGTCGCCCGACATGATCACCGCGCCCACCAGCAGCCCTTCCGGCGCAATGATGTAGCGCTTTTCACCGTCGCGATAATGCACCCGCGCAATGTGCGCGCTGCGGTACGGGTCATACTCGATGCCGGCAATGTGGCCGGGCACGCCGTCCTTGTCGCGCTTGAAATCGACAATCCGGTACATTTTCTTGTGGCCGCCGCCCTGATGGCGCGTGGATATGTGCCCGTAGGCGTCACGCCCGGCATGCGCCTGCAACTTCTCCCGCAAGCCGCGCGGCGGGCGCGCATCGCTCAGCCCGCTGCGGTCAATGTTGGTGATGAAGCGGCGGCTGGGGGTCGTCGGTTTATAAATCTTTATCGCCATGAAAATTTCCTGTGCATCTCGTTGCGAATAGTGGGTGCCGCTTACGCCAGCTGAATGCTGTTGTTCGGTTTCAGCCGTACCACGGCGCGCCGCGACGCGGCCGTCATGCCGATCGAGGCGCCCCGCCGTTTTGGCTTGCCGGGCCGGTTCATGATCTGCACCGCCGCGACTTTCACCTTGAATATTTTCTCGACCGCGTAGGCCACCTCAATCTTGTTGGCGCTGCGCGCGACGCGAAACAAATACTGGTTGTTCCCGGAGGCCATGTCCGTGCCTTTTTCCGAGATGATCTGACTCAATAATATGGTGTGGGGATCTTTCATCGTGGGGTCCTTCAGTCAGCAACCGGATTGGCAAATGCGGCAAAGCGCGCTTCAAGCTCGCGCCATGCGTCTTCCGCAATGACCAGCGTGGCGTGCGTCACCACGTCATACACGCCGGTCGCGTTGACATCCAGATAGGTTACCTTGGTGACGTTGCGCGCCGACAGCATGGCATTCTTTTGCACGCCAAGGCCGAGGCACAACAGGGTGCGGGCACCCAGCACCTTCTTTAATGCCACAATCGTTTTTGTCTTGGGCGCGTCCATCTGCCATGAATCCACAATCCGCACTGCGCCGGTGCGCACCCGCTCCGCCAGCAAGCCGAAAATGGCGCTGCGCTTCGCGCTGCGGTTGATCTTGCGGTTGTACTCATGCGGATGCGGCCCGAAGACCACGCCGCCGCCACGCCAGATCGGCGAGGCAATGTAGCCGGCCCGCGCGCGCCCGGTGCCCTTCTGCGCCCAGGGCTTGCGGCCGGTCGCATCGACCGTGCCCTTGGTCAGCGTGCTGGCCGTGCCGCGCCGCTTGGCGGCCTGATGCACCACGACCGCCGCATGCACGACGGACGCATTGCAAGGAAACGAGGCCAGCGCGTCACTGACTTGGACGTCGCCGAGCTGCGTGCCTGCCAAATTGATTTTAGGTATGGTTGCCATAACGTCTGTGCTGTCTTCGCTGTGCGTGGCCCGCCGCCGGGCTCAACGCGATTATGCCGTTGCCTTCTTGTTCTTGACTTTGACCGACGGCCGCACGATCACCAGCGCGTGTTGTGCGCCCGGCACCGCGCCGCGCACCGCAATCAGATGATCCTGCGGAAATATCGCCGCAACTTTCAAATGCTGGGCCGTCACGCGCACGTCACCCATGTGGCCGGGCATCCCGCGCATCTTCAAGGTCCGCGACGGAAACGAGCTCGCCCCGATCCCGCCCGGCGCGCGATGGAACATCGAGCCGTGCGTCGCCGCACCGCCGTGATGCCGGTGGCGCTTGATCACGCCCTGAAATCCTTTGCCTTTCGACACGCCAATCACATCCACAATCTGGCCCACGCTGAAGCGCTCAACCGTCAGCTCTTGGCCAACCTGGTACTCGTCCGTGCTGTCCACGTGCATTTCGCGCACAAAACGGAAGGCGTGCGCCAAGCCCGCTTTCGTGGCGGCGCCGCGCTGCGGCTTGGCCGCGCGGGCATCCGTCACCGGCTCGAACCCGAGCTGGATCGCGTCATGCCCGCCATTCTGGGCCGCCAGATGCTTGCCCATCACCACGCACGGGCCAGCCTGAATAACCGTGACCGGTACCGCCGTCCCGTCTTCTTGAAACAGCTGCGTCATGCCTAGTTTTCGTCCCAATATCAACATCATCGTCCCGCCAATGCCCGGTGCCGCGCTCAGAGCACCTGGATTTTAATGTCAACGCCGGCCGGCAGGTTCAGCTTCTTCAAGCCTTCCACCGTCTTGGCCGTCGGATTGACGATATCAATCAGCCGCTTATGCGTCCGCATTTCAAACTGTTCGCGGCTCTTTTTGTCAATATGCACGCTGCGGTTCACCGTAAAGCGCTCGATCCGCGTCGGCAGCGGTATCGGCCCGGTGACCAACGCGCCGGTGCTCTTGGCCGTCTCGACAATGTCGGTCGTCGAGGCGTCCAGCACGCGGTGATCGTAGGCGCATAACTTGATCCGTATCTTCTGTGTGTCTGCCATGGTCTGTCTCGTGGCGCGTCAGCGCGGTCCCGTTCGGTTACGGTGCGGCCGCCCTCGCGGATCGCAAAGCGCAAGCCCTTTTCCATCGCAATCGGCGTGATCAGCTCGGCCGTGATGCTGACGTTGTCGCCCGGCATCACCATCTCCACCCCTTCCGGCAACATCAACGAGCCGGTCACATCCGTCGTGCGGAAATAGAACTGCGGCCGGTACCCGTTGAAAAACGGCGTGTGCCGCCCGCCCTCGTCCTTGCTCAAAATGTACACCTCACCCTTGAACTTCGTGTGCGGCGTGATCGAACCCGGCTTGGCAATCACCTGCCCGCGCATGATCTGCTCTTTCTCAATCCCGCGCAGCAGCAGCCCGACGTTGTCGCCCGCCACGCCTTCATCCAGCAGCTTGCGGAACATCTCCACGCCCGTCACCACCGACTTCTGCGTCGGCGTGATGCCCACCAGCTCGACGTCCTCGCCGGTCTTGATCTTGCCCTGCTCAATCCGCCCGGTCGCCACGGTGCCGCGCCCGCTGATGCTGAACACATCCTCGACCGCCAGCAGGAACGGCTTGTCCGTCAAGCGCACCGGCTCCGGTATGTAGTTGTCCAATGCCTCGACCAGCTTCGTCACCGAATCCATCCCCTCGACCGACTTCTCGCCATTGACGGCTTTCAGCGCGCTGCCGCGCACAATCGGAATCTCGTCGCCCGGAAAACCATAGTGCTTCAGCAGGTCGCGCAGTTCCAGCTCGACCAGCTCCAGCAGCTCGGGGTCGTCCACCAAGTCAACCTTGTTCAGGAACACCACCAGCGCCGGCACATTCACCTGGCGCGCCAGCAGCACGTGCTCGCGCGTCTGCGGCATCGGCCCGTCATCCGCCGCCACCACCAGGATCGCGCCGTCCATCTGGGCCGCGCCGGTGATCATGTTCTTGATGTAGTCGGCGTGGCCGGGGCAGTCAATGTGCGCGTAATGGCGCTTGTCGCTCTGGTACTCGACATGCGAGGTCGCAATCGTGACCGTCTTCATGTCGTTGCGGAAGCCCTGCGACGCGCTCGCCTTGGTCACTTCCGAATACGGCGTGAATTTCGCAAAACCCTTTTCCGCCAGCACTTTCGTCAGCGCCGCCGTCAAGGTCGATTTGCCGTGGTCAATGTGGCCGATCGTGCCCACGTTGACGTGCGGTTTCGTCCTCTGAAATTGTTCCTTAGCCATGTCAAGCTCCAAGTGAAGGTTGCATCGGCGGGCGGTCAGCGGACCACCACGCCACAAGTACGCGCAAAACAAATCATTGTCGTGCTCAATCCGGTGCGGCCGCCTGCCGCGCACTGGGCCGGATGGAGCCCGAGACGGGAATTGAACCCGTGACCTCGTCCTTACCAAGGACGCGCTCTACCAACTGAGCTACCCGGGCAAGCGATACAACAACACCACCCCGGTTGGAGGGTGTTCTTGCACGTTGCAGTTGCAAAACAGCTGTACATAATACCAAATCGAATCCCAAATGTCAAATGCCCTGCAAAAATACTGAAATTCCGGTATAAGAAAGAACCCGCATCTGGCGTGGCCATAGAGGTGGCGGGGAGCGTGCGTGCGTTGCCGGAATGGTGAGGTAGGGCGGCCCCAGACCTTGGCCACCGTTGCTGCCGGCGCGCGGGCAGGATGATCGGTGTGTTGCTGCCCGTAGCCGTCGTACGGCGTGCGGCGTGCAGCACATAGCGCGGAATGCCGTTTTGCGGCTACATCTGCGTAGAGATTCCCCGGCTATGCCGTGGTTGGGATCCGTGCCGTTGACGGAACTGGCGGGTGCCGTAGCTGGTCTCCGCCGGTTACTCGTTCGGCTCGCCAAACAAAGATGTCGCCCGCACCACTGCGGCAACGCCTTTCCCTATATCGGAATTTCAGGGCACATTACGAAGATTTTGACAGAACAGGTATCGGCATGATAAAATACTACAGGCGATTATTTACGCACTTGTTCACCCCGCACACGCAGTTGTGCGGGGTTGACATGGGTTGCTATGAATATCTTTCCGAGCCGGGGAGCATGCTCATCCTCGCCACGGCTGGCGGCCTCGCCCTTGTGAGCAGAATGAGCGCGGGGTGTTACAGCCTGCAGCGGAACGCGGTACCCGGCCTGGTGACAAATCGAGGTGAAAGATGAAACAGGCACACCGGTTGGTTCTAACGGTCGCATGCGGGGTGCTGTGCGTGTCGGGCGCGCCGTTCATCGACATCACGACCACGCCACGAAACGTCTCGTATGATGTCACGGCACTGCCGATCGCGGGCACGAACAATGTCGAAGCAGTAGGCACGATGTGGTGGACGAACCTGCAGTCGGGCGTCCGCGGCACGCTGGCGGCAATGCCATCCTGGACAATCAGCGGCATTGGCCTGCGGTGGGGGCCGAACACCATCGTCGTGTACGGCACCAACGCCTGGGGCACGCTTGCCAGTGACCGCGTGCAGGTTTTCAGATACAACCGCGACGGCAGCGGACAGCAGAGCGGGTCGAAGTATGGCCTTCGTTCGCAAGGAACGCTGGCGGGCTGGGGCTATAGCGACTTCGGTCAGACAGACTGTCCAGCCAGCAACGATTATGTGGCGATTACCGCGGGCCGCATCCATTCGCTCGCCCTGCGCAACGACGGCACACTGGTCGCGTGGGGAAACAACTACGCCGGCCAGACGAACTGCCCGGCCGGCACCAACTACCTTGCGGTTGCCGCGGGTTCGGATCATTCGCTCGCGCTGCGGAACGATGGTACGATTGCAGGGTGGGGCCGCGGTGACTACGGCCAGACGAACTGCCCGGCCGGCAGTGATTACGTGGCCGTCGCGGCGGGCGAGTGGCATTCGGTCGCGCTACGCAACGACGGCACGCTGGTGGCGTGGGGTGACAACACCTACGGCCAGACGAACTGCCCGGCTGGCAATGATTACGTGGCTGTTGCGGCACTCGGCTGGCATTCGCTGGCGCTGCGCAGCGACGGCACGCTGACGGGCTGGGGTCTCGGCGCTTACGGCGAGACGATCTGCCCGGCCGGCAGCAATTACGTCGCAATCGCCACGGGCAACTCTCATTCGCTGGCGCTGCGCAGCGACGGCACGCTGGTGGGGTGGGGACTGGGCAACTGGGGTCAGACGAACTGCCCGGCCGGCACAAACTACGTCGCCGTTGCGGCAGGCTCTTATCATTCCCTCGCCCTGCGCAACGACGGGAGGCTGGTGGCGTGGGGTGACAACTCCTACGGCCAGACGAACTGTCCGGCGGGCTTCTGCACGGCAATTGCCGCGGGCGGCAATCACAACCTCGCACTCTACATAGCACCGTTCATTGATATCACCAATGTGGACGTGACGGCGGTGATGCATGACATTACCTCGGCAACAATCGGCGGCACGAACGGGCCGGAAACGGACATTACCAACACGGTCGTTGGCGCGATGTGGTGGACCAACGCGCTGACAAGTGCGCGGGGATCATTCGCCAAGGCGCAGAGCTGGACGATCGGCGGCATCGTGCTGGCCGTGGGCACCAATACGATCGCGGTGTACGGGTCGAACATCATGGGAAACGTGAGTGCAGACAGTGTGAGCATCATACGCGGGCCAGTGGGAACAGGCATGCCGTTCGTCGACATAACAAACGCGCCAGCAACGGTGACATACAACATCACGAGTTATGCCGTCGCGGGCACGAACAATGTCGAAGTCGTGGGCACGCTGTGGTGGACGAACCTGCAGTCGGGCGCTCACGGCACGCTGGCAGCACCATCCTGGACAATCGGCGGCATTGGCCTGCGGTGGGGGCCGAACACCATCGTCGTGTACGGCACCAACGCCCTGGGCACGCTTGCCGCCGACAGCGTGAGCGTGTTCAGGTACAACTGCGACGGCAGCGGACAGCAGAGCGGGTCGACCTTCGGCCTTCGGCCACAAGGAACACTGGTGGGCTGGGGAGACAACGCCTACGGCGAAACGAACTGCCCGCCCGGCAACAGCTACGCGGCAATGACGGTGGGGCGCTATCATGCGGTCGCGCTGCGGAGCGGCACAACGCTGGTGGGCTGGGGAGACAACACGTACGGTCAGACGAACTGCCCGGCCGGCAGCAACTATCTGGCAGTTGCAGCGGGCTGGTATCACACGCTGGCGGTGCGCAGCGACGGGACGCTGGTGGCTTGGGGAATGAACAACTGGGGCCAGACAAACTGCCCGGCCGGCAGCAACTATATGGCGGTTGCAGCGGGCGGTTTTCACTCTCTTGCGGTGCGGAACAACGGGACACTGGTTGGCTGGGGCAGCAACGGTAGCAGTGAGACAAATTGCCCGCCCGGCAGCACCTATGTTGCGCTTGCGGGAGGCTGGACTCATTCGCTCGCGCTGCGCAATAATGGGACGATAGTGGCCTGGGGCGGTAACAGCAACGGCCAGACGAACTGCCCGGCTGGCAGCAATTATGTCGCGGTTGCTGCGGGCGCTAATCATTCGGTCGCGCTGCGGAGCGACGGCACGCTGGTGGCGTGGGGTCTGAACATTCATGGTGAGACGAACTGCCCGGCGGGGAGCAACTACGTCGCGGTGGCGGCAGGCTTGTATCATTCGCTTGCACTGCGGGACGACGGCAGGGTGGTGGCTTGGGGCCAAGGCACTTACGGCGAGACGAACTGCCCGGCCGGCGCATACGTTGCGATTGCCGCCGGCGGGTATCACGGTCTGGCCCTGTGGCAATCAGTGCCGTTCATTGATATCACCAACGCGGACATGACGGCGGTGACGTACGACACGACAAGTTACTCCGTCGCGGGCACGAACAACGCAAACGTCGTGGGCGGGATGTCGGTGTCAAACGCGACCAGCGGTGGCGTGAGCACCGGCTTTGCGGCCGCGCCATCGTGGACTGCGCCAATGATCGCACTGGGCGTCGGCGCGAACACGATCATCGTGCACGGCACGAACATCTACGGCACGGCGACCAATGACGGCGTGACAGTCACTCGCGGCGGCATCGGCACCGGCGCGCCGTTCATCGACATCACGACCACGCCGCACACGGTCGCATACTTGCTTTCCGCCGCGGTCGTGGCCGGCACCAACAATATGCAGATCGCCGGCAGTCTCTGGTGGACCAATGACCGCCACCCGGCCGACACGTACATGCTCGTGTTGGGCTTCAGCGCCGCCGTCGGCAATCTCGAACACGGCGACAATCTCATCACGGTTGCGGGCACGAACCTCTCCGGCCGGATGACCGCGGACGTCGTCACCATTCACCGCCAGACGTATGCTGAAGCAGCGCCGCAGATTGCCACCAACGCGCTGCTCTTCCCGACTGCTGACAGCCAGCTCACGGCCTTCACGCAGACGAACATCGTCTGGGACCCCGCGCGCATTACCGACGCGGAGGACGGCACCAACCTACTGCTCACGCTCATCAGTGTGCTCGATGCCGGCACGACGGACACGGTTGCGGTTGTTGCCACCAACATCAGCAGTCTGCTGGGCCACGCGCCATGGACTGCGCCGTTGCCACCGGAAGGCCAAACCAGCTACGTGGTGCGGTTCGCGGTGATGGACAGCACCGCGTTAACGAACAGTCGCGTGTTTTGGAACAACGTGTTCAAGGTGGTGCCCGAGCCGGCGGTCTTGCTGCTGACATTGGCGCTGGCATGGACGATGTGCCATGTGCGATCGGCGGTTGAGAAACGAGGAGGAAAGTGAACGCGCGGCCATGAAACGCTGTTTGTGCACGGCAATAAATGTTATAATTTCACCGATGAACTGCAGATGCACATGGTGTGGCGACGATCCGCTGTATGTCGCGTACCACGACAACGAATGGGGTGTGCCGGTGCACGATGACCGCCGCCTGTTCGAAAAGTTGGTCCTGGATGGCGCGCAGGCGGGCCTGAGCTGGTTGACCATCCTGCGCAAGCAGGAAAACTACCGGCGGGCATTTCACGGCTTCGACCCAAAAACAGTCGCCGCCTACACCGAGGCCGACATTCAGCGATTGTTGGCGGACCCGGGCATCGTCCGCAACCGCCTTAAAATCGAAGCGGCCATTCAGAATGCCCGCGGTATGCTGGACATCATCAAAGACGGCGGCTCCTTCAGCGCGTTTCTCTGGCAGTTCGTGGACCACGTGCCCCGGCAGAACGCCTGGACCTCCTTGCACGAACTGCCCGCCGCCACGGAACAGTCAGTTCTGATGAGCAAGGCCCTGAAACAGCGCGGCTTCAAGTTCGTCGGGCCGACCATTTGTTATGCCTTCATGCAGGCCGTCGGCATGGTCAATGATCACTTGGTCAACTGCTTCCGATACGCCGAAATCAAGGCGCTGGCCCAACCAGGCAGATCCCAGCCGCGCGGCTGGAGGCAGCCAGGGTTCAGGGTTCAGGAATAAGCCGGTGCATGTGACAAACCGAACCGCCGATATGCAACAGTAGCGCATGCAGTGGCTGATGTGGCCACGCCGCACGGCGTGGATTCTGCCAGCGCAGCCACATTGACCTTGATTTGCTCGATTTTGGTATAATTACAACAGCGGCGAGACCGTGGAACAGGCGGTCGTGTCACTGCCGCGCGCACCATATGTGCCCGCTGCGCACCGCTGCCATAATGTAAACCAAAGAATGAGACAATGCCGGTTATCTGCCGATTCTTCGGGATTGTGATCTACATGTACTGGCGCGACCACATGCCGGCCCATTTTCACGCGAAATATCAGGACCACGAGATCGCGGTTGAGGTGGATACGGGCGCGGTCACAGGACACATGGGCAAAAAAGCCATTGCGCTCATCCAAGAGTGGCGTGAGAGTCACATGCTGGAGTTGCAGCAGAATTGGGAACTGGCCAGTCTGAAGAAAGAGCTACATCACATTGAACCTTTGGAGTAGTAGTCATGTTTCTACATGTCAAAGAGGCGAAGTACCTGTGTGATTATGTCATCTGGCTCCGGTTCAACGACGGCGCACTGGGTGAGATTGATCTCCAGAACGAACTTGACGGTGAGATGTTCGCGCCGCTCAAGGACAAACGCAAGTTCCGCCGCTTTCGGGTTGATCCGGAATTAGAGACGATTGTATGGGACAATGGCGCAGACTTGGCGCCGGAGTTCCTGTATGAAAACATGAAAGTGCTGGCATAACGAAGCCCGTGCACAGCCGCACTATCCTTGCTGTGTTTAATTGTGCTACAATCTCACCGGCGCACCGCGCGGTAGGCATAGAGAGAATTGCGTTGAGTTGCTAACCTCGATGGCCGAACACAATGATGATTGCTCGTTTTCTGTCTGCCTTGGTCTGCGCCGGTCTTCTGGTGCAGACATGGCTGGCCTACACCAGCACAGGCATCGTGCCTGGATATGCCGGCTCTTTTTACTGGTTCACAATTCCGCACCTACTGCTATTGCCGCTGACGATAGTGACAGTTGTGTGCGACGCGACGCGGCACAGCCAGCGGACCTTTTATGCCGCACTCGGTTGCATGATGTGTTTGGAAGTGACAATGATCTTTGCTATGTCTCAATGGCCGTACGAATGCTCTTTATGGCGTCCTTGCTGAATCTGGCGCTTGGCGTGCCACTGCTTTGTGTTGCGCGCATAATCTGCCTGCTACGAGCAACGAAATAGACCAATATCGCGCCCGCTGTGCACGGGCATTTGGTCGATGCATTCAGCCAAACGCAGGCATGCCAAACGACAGTTTGTGTCGTTTGCGCCGCGCTTAGCGCTCCCAGCGCGCGCGCAGTTTGTCTTCGGCTTTCTTGGTCAGAATCTCGCCGTGCTCAAGCAGTGTGCCGGCGCCGGCGCAGATTGTCTCAAGCTCATCGACCGGCGTTAGCGGCATGTCCAGCGCGTGCGGATAAATCACCGTCTTGCCCGGATAGCGTGCCGTCATGACGCCCTCAATGCCTTCTTTCAACACGTTCATCCCGCCGACCGCCGCCAGCGCGTAGGCCGGCTCCAGCGTGCGGGCCTCGGTCATTGCCAGCGTGTACTTCAAGTCGTCAATGCTTGAGCCGCTCGAACCGACGTAACGCTGGCCGCGCTCGACGATGCCGCCCACGTCAATTGTCGCGCCGCTGCCGGCCGGGACGCCGGCAAAAATGTTCATCAGCCCGTTTTTGCCGAGAAACCGCGCGCCGTCGCCGATCACGGCCGGCACCGGCACCAGCATGACAATGTCATCAAAACCGGTCGGCGCCTGCGCGCGCAGTTGCTCGTCAAACGCGGCCGGCGTCGCGCAGTTTTTCGGATTGAGCGTGACAAACTCAATGCCCTTCGCCGCCGCCTTGCGCTGCAGGCGCGCGGCCAATTTCGCCAGGCGCGTGTCGTCCACGTCGGTCACGACAACCTTGCGCGGCGGCTGCTCCTGCTCCAGTGCCAATTGCACATGCATCTGGCCCATCGCGCCCGCGCCGCCCGGGAACCAAACCGTGCCGCCCGGCTGCAGCGTGCAACGCACATTGCCCGCGTAGGCCGCGCCGACATCGCCATCGGGCGCGCCGACATAGCGCCATGCCTGATAATGAATCCGCCCGATGTCGAGCGTAATGCGCCGGTCGCGATAGTGTTCGCCGACCAGGCAGCAGACGGCGCCTTTGTTCAAGCGCGAGACAAGCTGCTCGAGCGCCGCGTTGTCATGCTGCCCAGTGACGATCAGGTCATCCGCCATTTCATCGCTGGCGGTGCACGCCACGAACGCGCCGCCGTGCTGCCGCGCCAGGCGCTGCAATTCTTCGGCCAAGCTGGCATGCAGATTTATGCCGATGATGCGCGCCGGCGCGTGGCCCTGCGCCAGCGCCGCGCCAAATTTGAGTTGCGCCGGCCGCCCGTCGCCAACGACTTTCAGCACGCCGCCGTTCAGCAATGTACTGCGCAGTGGAATGCGATACGCGGCGATGACGCAGGTCCACGGCTCGATCAGGGCCGCTTCGGCCGCCGACAGTTTCTCGGAAATCGGCAGCAGATAACAGCCATCATCGCCGTGCAGGATCGGGCCGCTCATCAAACTGTACTGCGCCATGCCGCCGTCAATCGCATAGCCATAGGCGAGATTTTTGCCGTGCAAATAAATATCGGCTTGAATAATGAAGCGCTGGCCGACGGCAAACGTATCGCGCAAATTCTTGCCGACCTTGGCCACACGCAAGACGGCTTCGTGGCCGGGAATCAGCGGCTGCTTGGCCAGATTCGGCACGATCACGCGCGGGTGTTGCTCGCCGGCCTTGATCAGTTTCACGTCCGAGAAGCACAGGCCGATCGCCTCGACCTGCATCAAGAGCTGGTCGTCGTTGGGCTGCGGCACGGGCACACTGCTGGGTTTGTTCTGCTCGCCGAATTTGTCCATGCCGGCGCCGAACAGGCGCCAGGCAGGCATGGTGGTGGGAATAGTCATAGGGATTTACAATTTACAAATTACGATTTACGATTTCAGACGTTCGGAAATCCAGACCTTGATGATGGACTGCCGTGACACACCCATGCGTCCCGCTTCCTCATCCAGCGCGTGGATCATCCACGCCGGGAAATCAACATTGACCCGCCGGGGCTGTTGGTTGGTACGTGCGGCGCGCGCCAAGTCAAGATACTGCGTGACATCCTGACCACGCTCAAAGGCCCGCTCAAATTCTTTAGCTTTCATACAAGTCCCGTTCTTCTTTGCGGGCGCGCCGCACGGATATGATCCGGATGCGGTCGCGCCGCGGGGTTATCACCGCCGACCAATGCTGTTCGCCAATGCGACCGATCACCAGCAGGCGCGGCTCGTCCTCTGTTCTGGCCGGAATCTCCAGCAGGTCGGCATCATTCCACAGCACCTGCGCTTCAGCAAAGTCGATGCCGTGCTTCTGCTGGTTGATCCGACTCTTGTTGGCGCCGTATTCGAATTCCATTATGGTATAACAATTATACCGTTTATATCCCCTCAAGTCAACTTGCGGGGATGCGTCAGTTTAGCGTTTGCGCGCCGGCGCGT
>JAPLST010000266.1:9363-10388 GCA_026398485.1 bacterium | reverse complement strand
GTCGCCAAACATCACAGGGACTGCATGGCTCTTCTGCTCTTAAGTTGACGCGCATGCGCCGCTGGCGGGATCCACGCCGCTGGCGGGACTCCAAGCAGCTGCAAAGCCAGCCACCCAAAGGGAGACCATACAGCATCTGCACAAGCGCTCCGTCGCCCTTTTATAAAAGGGGGGTGGGGGTCCGCAGCCGTCCCCCTTTGGGAAAAATCCCTCCCCGCCAAGCCGGGTACTTCTACCGCCGTTGGCGGTACGGCGCAGACGCCGCCAGGGAGATTGGGGTTGGGGGTCGCAGCTGTCCCCCTTTGGGAAAAATCCCTCCCCGCCAAGCCGGGTACTCTACCGCCGCTGGCGGTACGGCGCAGACGCCGCCAGGGAGATTGGGGGTTGGGGGATTTTCTGCGATTTTGCCGTAGTGGTCAAATGTAAAGAAATGTTAGAGACACTTACTCTAGCGCACGCGCACAAGCCGGTCGAGGCCGTCCACCGCGTACAATTGCAGTTTGCCTTTCTGCACCGCATAGGCCACGTCAGTCGGTTTGATCAATTGCGGGTCGCCCGCGTACGTGCCGACCGCCTTGGTCAACACCGCCACTTCGTTCAAAGCCGTGCCGCGCAGGGCATATTCGACGATCCGGCCTTTGGCGGCATCGGTCACGGCGAGCAGCAGCGTGCCGTCCGCCTGGGCCGCCACGGCGAGGCCGCTTTCGGCGCCGCTCGGGTCGTCACCCACCGGCAGCGGCATGGGATAGCCAGACGCCACGCTCAACATGTTGCTGGCAAAGGTAAAAAGATACAGGGCTGACTTGCCGGCGTCCCGCCGGTCGAGCGCGAAGAACGCGTCGGCCCGCCGCGGATCGGGCGCAATGGCCGCCGGGCACGCACCCGCCAGCTGCCAGTGCGTGCAATAAGCCGTGTTGCTGTCCCAGACGGCAATGCGGCTGTTGCCGGCATCCGCGATGACGATATATTCGGCGCCGCCCGCCACGATGACGCCGAGACCGCGGGCATCGGTCAATTCGCGCAAC
>JAPLST010000266.1:5602-9339 GCA_026398485.1 bacterium | reverse complement strand
CGTGCCCGGCCGGCCGGCCAGACGCTGTGCCACAAAGCGGAAATTCTTCGTCCCCGGCTTGAATGCCGGCTTGTCGGTGTAGAGCACCGGGCCTTCCTTGCGGATCACCAGTGCTTGGTGGTCGCCTTCAACGGCATCGCCGGGATTGATGCGCACGGCCGCGGCGGCATTGGCCATGGTGATCGAATACGGCGGCGCCAGCGACGCCGCGGGTGCATCGAACCAGCCAATCTCATAGCGCACATCGTAGGCCGTGCGCTCCGGGCCGAGCGGCTCAACCACATCAAAGCGGTGATCGTCGGCGCCCAAGTCGGATGCATGCACCGTGGCGAAATAACGGCCGGGCGTCAGGCGCGACGGCACTACTTTCGTGGCCGTGTGTCCAAAGCGATAGTGATAGAAATATTCGCCAAATGAGCAATCATTGACCAAGACGCAAAAAGGATTGCCGCGGCCGCAATTGGCGGTGACGAGCAGGGTGCCGTCGGGCTGGGCCGTGACGCCGCGCGCGCCGGTGAAACCGGTGACCGTAATGACGCGCGGGAGCGATTCGCCCTGCGCGCTGCGCTCCGTCATCTCATAAATGGCGCGGAAGCGGTCCTTGCCATAGCCATCCGGCGCGGCCATGTTCTGGGTGATCGTCAGCAGCGCGCCGGTGGCGGTGTAGTCGCCGAGCGCGCGGCGCACATAGCTGGGCTCCCAGCGGCGATACAGCCGGTAGGTCGCGCCGGTCGGGCCGGTCACATGCATTGCCACGGTTGCGCCTTGCACGCCGGTCTGCACGGTGAAACCGGGCGTGGGCGCGCCGGCCTTGAAGTTGGTCGGCAAGTCCCAGGTCCATGCCGCCTCGTCCACCAGCGCATGATACAACAACGTGTGACGGCCCAAAGCCGCGCTGTCTTCGGCGCCGAGGATCGCGCTGTCCTGATAGGCGCCGATCTTGACCGTGAAAATTTGCGCGATGGCATCGGACAGATGGGTCTCGGCGGCATTGCCATGATAATAGTGATTGATGCCGAGATTGTCCATGGTGGGCGGGCCGAGGTCGCTCGTCAGATCGAGGCGGCCATCCGCGCCGGTCTTGCCAATAATGGCGGGCGTGGCGAACTGATAGCGCCATGCGGTGACTTCCGCATTGGGGACGGGCTGGCCGTCGCGATCGAGCACCCGCACATACCATTTGCGCGGGCAGACCGTCCACCATCGTTCAAGGCCGACCCCGCGACTGCCGACGAGGTAGCGTTGCATCAGCTCGCAGGCGGGCAGCGTGATCATGGCTTGGCCGTCCGCAAAAAGATCCGGCCCCCAGGCATGGCTCATGAGTTGGACGGGCGAACCGTCAGCCATCTTGGCCGCGCCGGCCCAGACTGGCAGGACCCACAGGCCGTAGAGATCGCCCAGCGGGTGGAACAGATGGCCGCTTTCATGCAACTCGGCGGCATAGGTCCAGTCGTAGCGTTCCCAATTCTGATTGTCGCCCCACCAGATGTCGATTTCACGCCAGCCTTCATATTTGTCCTGGACATCACGCCAGGCTTTCATGCGGCCGGCATCATCCTTGGCATCATCCGGGAAACCCATCCCGTAACTGTCGAAATAAAGGCGTTGCAGGACATCGGCATTCTTGGTGGTGCCGGAACGTTCCCAGACGCACTGGATGGCATCGGCCGTTTTGCTGGCGAGATATTCCAAGCTGCACGGATCGCCGGCCACGGAGGGCACGCGGTTCGCCAGGTTGCTCAACGCGCGGAAAATGGGATGATAGGTATGGCCGTGGAACGCGGCTTCATAGCGGTTGTTGCGCAGGTTGGCGTCATTCGTGCAGGTGAGGGCGACGACCAGCCAGCGCTCGCCCACCTGATCCAAATTTATTTTCTTCCATGTGGCGCGCGGGCCGCAGGGCTGCAAGGTATACGGCCAGTGCGAGGTCGCATTCAGCACGGTGTACCGCGGCTGTTCGGGATCGAACGGCGGGAGCGGCTGGTCCAGGTTAAAGACCATGCTCGGTTTGTCCATGACGCCCGGCAGGGTGTCGGCATTGCGATGCGGCGTGTTGATCCACACTTTGACTTGGATGCCTGGCGGCAGCGGCGTCTGGCCATTGTTTTTTAGATTAATTTCAAAGCCCATGGCTTCATTCTTTTTTGGAAAACCAAAATTGGGCGCGCCGTCGAAAAGCGAATTGGTGGGGTAGCGATGGGTAAAGGCAATTTCGGCGTCCGGCCGCGGGTCATAACTGTTTTCCCGATGCACCGCCGAAGTCAATTCGCAATCGACATAACCAAAAACGCGGCCGGCCGCGGCGGCCTTGACCCGGCCAAAGGCGCCCGCACGCGTGCCGGACACGACGGCCACACTGGCGGTGTCGCCCGCGCCCGGCAGCCATTGACGGGAGTAGGCGCGCCCGTTGCCCAGCGGGCCGAGGTCGGGCGGCGTGCCCGCCTGGCGCGCCGGCGCAACACGCAGTTGCAACCCGTTCTGCTTGCCCGCACCAACCACAACGAGGTCGTCGAAGCCATCCTTCATGAAATCACCGGCGGTCAGCGCGCCGGGGGCCACGCCCGGCACATCGCGCGCTTGATCCACCACCACAATCTTCAACGCGTCGCCGGCCACCGCGCAGTACGTGATCTGCGTCTTGCCCCGCGCTTTGGATGCCAAGGCGAAGCCGTCGGTCTTGTTCGTCCAAAAACTGCCGCAGGCCAAGCCCACCAGCGTGCCGCGCATGGCCGGCAAGTCAAAACTCCGGGTGATGCGCCATGCGCCGGACGTCAGCGTGGCCGGTGGCGCAATGACCACCAGATTCGTGCGCGTCAGGACAACAAGTTCGTCGCGCCCGCGCCCGCAAGGATCGCCCGCCGCCGCCGCCACAACCTCGCCCAAGTCCACAACGCCCGTGCTCACCAACGCCCACGGCCGGGCACAGAACACTTCGGGCGCCTTGTACGCCGTAATGTCTATCGCGCCGGCGCGGCCGGACAAAACCACCAGATATTCCGTGCCGATCTTGCTGGGCCAGAAATTGCCGATGGCCAAGCCGCCCGGCAGCGCCGCGCCATATTGCGCACTGGCGTCAATCCAGCGCACCAGCCACGGTCCGTTCTTGGCCCGCAGCGGGCCTTCGTACACCATTAATTGCGTCCGCCCGGCCTGCTCTTCAAGCGTTGCCAGGTACGGATAGCCACTGCCCCAATGCCGCGGGCCCGCCAGGCCAGTCAGTACCCAGAACATTGCCAGTGCCGCGCATCCCATTCTGCCACGCAATAAAGTTTTCATGTTGCATCCTTTGGTGAGTTGCTGCTTGAATCTCGATACCCGGTTTCGGTTCGAGTGGTTGGTGTGCAGGTCATATTCAAGCCCATAGTATACCATTGCCCGGCCGCGCAAGCAATGTTCGATGCTTTCTTTGTGCTGAATATCCTGCCCGACGTTCGTGTCGGTGGCGAGGTTGCATTTGTTTGTGCGCGTCAGGCACTTCCTTATTCACCGTCGGGCACCAATGCGGCCGCCACAACATGTACGCCACGCGCTCCGTGCGTGGCATTCTTCTGCTGGCCATTCTTTGCGTCCTATCGGGCTGCTCTTTGGCAGGGAGGTACTGACCGCCATTGCTGCAAGCGCGTGCACGCCGGTGATAAAATGGATCCTGCGTGCGCGTGGCCGGAGGGTGAGGTAGGGCGGTCAGGCCCTGCCCGCCGTTGCTGCTGGCCCAGCGACGACTGCGGCGGTCAAGGGCC
>JAPLST010000266.1:1947-5581 GCA_026398485.1 bacterium | reverse complement strand
TTTGGCAGGGAGGTACTGACCGCCCTACCTGTCTAAGCGCGCTACGCCGGCGGCTACCGTGGCAGGAGCGCCGCAACGGAATGCGGCTCCCATTCTTATAGCGGAATTTCAGCAGGGAGGCGCGGCGCGTTGTGGCAAAGCGGCAAGTTGTGTATAATAATCCTGCTTTTTAACATCAACCATTATTGTATTCATGCATGCCCAACATTTCCGCGGCGGAGTGCATCCGCCGGACTACAAGGTGTTTTCGCGCAGTGTGCCGATCAGCGTGGTGCCGGCGCCGAACAAAGTGCGGGTGCCGCTGGCCCAGCATCTGGGCGTGCCGGCCCAGGCATTGGTGAAAAAAGGCGACCGGGTCTGCGTCGGGCAGCCAATCGGAGCCTGTGTCGGCTTTGTCTCGGCCGCCGTGCATGCGCCGGTGGCCGGCACGGTCACGGCCACGCCGGACGTGAATCTGCACACCAATCGTGTCGTACCCGGGATCGAGATTGAAAACGACACCAGTGACACGCTGTTCGCGGGCGTGGCGCCAGTGACCACGGTTGACCGCGCGGCGATCATCAAGGCAGTGCAAGCGGCCGGCATTGTCGGGCTGGGCGGCGCGACCTTTCCGTCGCATGTCAAGCTGCAGCCGCCGGCGGACAAGAAGATCAGCACCTTGATCATCAACGCCGCTGAGTGCGAGCCGTTTTTGACGTGTGATTACCGCCTGGTGCTTGAAGATGGCGAGCGCGTCGTGCGCGGCGCGGCATTGATGATGACCGCGCTGGATGTGCATGCGTGCATCATTGCGATTGAGGACAACAAGCCGGATGCCGCGCAACATCTGCGGGCGCTGCTCGGTGCGCGCGCGGACATGCGTGTGGCGACCTTGCCCACCCATTATCCGCAAGGTGGCGAGAAACAATTAATCTGTGCGTTGACCGGGCGGGAAGTCCCGTCGGGCGGCCTGCCGATGGACGTCGGCTGCGTCGTGCATAATGTCGGCACAGCGGCGGCGGTCACGGATGCGGTCGAGCGCGGCATGCCGCTGATCGAACGGATTGTGACGGTCAGCGGCGACGCGGTCGAGCGGCCGGGCAATTACCGGGTGCGGCTTGGCACGCCAATCCGGGCCGTCTTGGCAGCGGCGGGTTGTGACATCGAGCGCTGCGCGAAAGTCGTCATTGGCGGGCCGATGACCGGCGCCACCGCGACGGACTTGGATGCGCCGGTGATCAAAGGCACGTCGGGCATTCTGGCGTTCAGCGCGGCATGGGTAAACGCCGACCAACCGCGACCTTGCATCCGTTGCGGGCGCTGCGGCACGGTCTGTCCGATTGGCTTGCAGCCGACGCAATTGGAGGCGCTGGCAAATTTACGCGACGTCAATGCGCTGCAGGCACAGTACGCCGCTGACTGCATTGAATGCGGCTGCTGCGCGTACATCTGCCCGGCCCGGCGCGCGCTGGTGCAGGGCATTCGTTATGGCAAGGCGCAGATTACCGCGCTGCGCAAAGCCGTGAAGAACTAAGGGGACTTATGCGACATATAAACGTGATGCTGGGAGTAGTGCTATTGGTAATGGGCGCACAGGCGCAGGCGGAACGCGTGCATGGCCCGCAGGTGCGCCCGGCGGTGTTGCCACGCATCTCCGCGCCCGTGGCGCTGCTGCCGCGGACGCAAGTAACGGCGGGGCCAGCACGTGAGATGCCGCCGCGCCGCGGCACGCCGGCAGTTGTTGTGGAACGGTCGATGCAGCCTGTGCCACGCAGCCGCGCGGCGGCAGATGCAGTGCGGGGCGTGCCCGGCCCGTTGCAGAGTTTCGAGGGCCTGAGTTATGACAGGGCCGTGCCGCCCGACACGATTGGCGATGTCGGCCCGAATCACTATGTGCAAATGGTGAACAGCAGGTCGAACGGCGCGAATTTCGCGGTCTACAACAAGAGCGGCGTGAAACTGGCCGGGCCAACGGCGCTGGGCCAGTTGTGGCTCTCCGCGGGCGTGACAAATGCCGCCGCGCAATATGGTTATGGCGATCCGGTCGTGGTGTACGACCAACTGGCGCAGCGCTGGTTGCTGGCGCAATTCGCCTTTGAGACTTCCGCCAGCCCGCCGTGGTACATCGCGATCGCCGTGTCGGCGAGCAGTGATCCGCTGGGCGCCTACTATGTCTATTGTTTTGAGGAAACCGATTATTTCCCGGATTATCCGAAATTCGGCGTCTGGCCGGACGGCTATTACATGACTAGCAATGACGGCGACAACTTGGTGGGCGCCTGGGCATTCGAGCGCGCAAAAATGCTGCTGGGGCAGCCGGCCCGCGTGCTGAAATTCGAGGTGGACGGCAATTTCCTGCTGCCGGCGGATTGTGACGGCAGCACGGCCCCGCCAGCCAACGCGCCGAATTATTTGTACACCATGATGGACGACACGTACTGGCCGTCGCAAGGATTCCCCGGCCCGGACCGCTATGAAATCTGGGCCTACCAAGTCGACTGGGTGACGACCAACAACAGCAGTGTGACCATGGTCGCCGCCCTGCCGTGCGCGCCGTTCAATTACACCGTCAACGGGTATTTCAACTGGAATGCGATCCCGCAAAAAGACACGACGATGAAAGTGGACGCCGTCTCGGAATGGCCGATGTGGCGCGCGCAATACCGCAATTTCGGCGGCTATCAGACGCTGGTTGGCAATTTCACCGTGGATGCCGATGGCGCGGATCACGCCGGCATTCGCTGGTTTGAACTGCGCCGCACACTCACCAACAACTGGACGATTTACCAGGAGAACACCTTCGTGCCGGATGCGAACCACCGCTGGATGGGCAGCCTTGCCATGAACGGCTACGGCGAGATGGCCTTGGGCTACAGCGTGTCCGGCTCAAACTTGTTTCCGGGCATACGCTACACCGGGCGCGTGGCGGCGGACGCACTGGGCACGCTCGCAACCGAGATGAACATCTGGAATGGTTTTGCATCGCAAACCAACTCGGCACGCTGGGGCGATTACAGCGCCATGAGCGTGGACCCGGTGGATGACGCCACCTTCTGGTACACCCAGGAATATATCGGCAGCAACGGCACCTGGCGCACGCGCATCGCGACGCTCGCCGTCGTGCCCGAACCGCAGTGGAGCATGCTGGCGCTGGTGCTGGCACCGCTCGTGCGCCGCCGTACCGCACTATAAACAAACACTACATCATCAAAGGAGCAACCATGAAACAAAGCGCATCTTTTGCCGGCGTTGTGCTGCTGGCAGCATCTCTTGGTTATGCCGCGAGCCCAGAACGCACGGCCCAGTTTGTTAGTACACCGGTCACGCCGCTGGCGAGTGTGCGGCTCGATTCCCTGCCGGTGACACCCGCGCCGGTGCTGAAAGCGGGCGCCGTGCCGCGCATCGTGCCGCGCCGCGACACATGGTTCCACAACCAGCAACGCACCGACGCCCGCCCTGATAATAGTGCGGAACAGCAACCTCGGCGCGCACCCCAAACCACCGTGTCAGCCATCGTGATGCTCACGAATGTGGCGGGCATCGGCTATACCAGCGTGATGCCGCCGGACACGATTGGCGATGTCGGTCCGAATCACTATGTGCAAATGGTGAACAGTTATGTTGGCTCACAGTATCTTGTGTTCAACAAGCAAGG
>JAPLST010000266.1:0-1927 GCA_026398485.1 bacterium | reverse complement strand
GTGTTCAACAAGCAAGGTGCGGTGCTGGCCGGGCCGACGGAGTTTGGCACATTGTGGCCGAGCGGTTCACCAGGCCGCCTGTATGGTGGCGGCGATCCGATCGTGTTGTACGACGCCCTTTCCAATCGCTGGTTTCTGTCGCAATTTGGCGAGAACGGCGCAACGTATTATCTGTTTATTGCCGTGTCAGCAACGGCGGATCCGCTGGGTGCGTACCATTTGTACACCTTCACGCTCGCCGATTATTTTCCCGATTATCCTAAATATGGCGTGTGGCCCGATGGCTATTACATGGCCAGCAACGAAGCCGATGCCAACCCCTGGGTGGGCATCTGGGCGTTTGACCGCATGCAGATGCTGGCGGGCACCGCCGCGACATATCAAAAATTCCGGGTGCAGCGCAACTTCATGATCCCGTGCGATTATGACGGCTCCACGCCGCCGCCGGCTGGCGCGCCCAATTATTTCTATACCATGATGGACGACACATATTGGCCGTCCCAGGGGTTTCCCGGCGTTGACCGGCTGGAGATTTGGGAATACCATGTGGATTGGGCGACGCCGGCGAATTCAACCTTTACACATACCCGGGATGTGACGAACATCGCCTATATTTACGATGTCGGCGGTGATTCGTGGGATGTTATTCCGCAAAAAGGAACGTCGCAGAAAGTGGATGCGATCGGCGAGTGGCCCATGTACCGCCTGCAATATCGCAATTTTAGCGGTTACGAAACGCTGGTCGGGAATTTCACGGTGGATACCGGCGGCACGCATGCGGGCGTTCTGTGGTTTGAACTGCGGAAAACCAGCCCGAGCCCTTGGGACATGCAGCAATATGGGATTTATGCGCCGGATGCCGACCATCGCTGGATGGGCAGCGCGGCCATGAATGGCTATGGCGATATCGCGCTGGGCTACAGCGTGTCGAGCTCGACGCTGTATCCCGCAATCCGGTGCGCGGCGCGCCTGTCCACTGATGCGCCGGGCACCCTCGGCGGCGAAAGCGTCATCACGAACGGCGCCTATTCACAAACAAGCGGCAACCGTTGGGGCGACTACAGCACGATGAGCGTGGATCCGGCGGACGATGCGACGTTTTGGTACACCCAGGAATATATTGGCAGCGATAATCATTGGCGCACGCACATCGGCGTGTTTAACATCGTGCCTGAACCGCAGTGGAGCATGCTGGCGCTGGTGCTGGCACCACTCGTGCGCCGCCGCACCTCACCCGCATAAGCGAGACTCATGCGCATTTCGTACACATGGTTGAAAGAACTGGTTGACCTGCCGTATGCGCCGCAGGAACTGGCGGAGATTCTGACACGGCAAGGCATGGCGTTCGACGCGCTCGAGAAAGCAGGCGCGCCTTTCCACAACATTGTCGTCGGCAAATTGCTGGACGTGCAAAAGCATCCGAATGCCGACACGCTGTCCGTCTGCCGCGTGGACGTGGGCACGGAAACATTGCAGATTGTGTGCGGCGCGCCCAACATCCACGCCGGACAACACGTGCCGGTGGCCTTGATCGGCGCGCGGCTGGGCGAGCTGGCGATCAAGAAGAGCAAGCTGCGCGGCGTCGAGTCATGCGGCATGTGCTGCGCGGCCGACGAACTGGGCATTTCGCACGATCATTCCTCACTGCTGTTTTTGGATGAAAGCCTCGCGCCGGGCACGCCGTTTGAATCACTGGTCGCCGGCGCGGATTTTATTTTCGAATTGGACATTCCGAACAATCGCCCGGATTTGTTGAATCATCTCGGCGTGGCGCGCGAAATCGCCGCGCATTTGGCCGTCGTGCGCGGGACGCCCGCACAGGTGCATCCGCCGGCAGTGATCCTGCGCGAAGCCGCCGAGGAGGCCGCGCGCGCGGTGCGCGTGCGCATCGATGATCAGCCCCTATGCCCGCGCTACACGGCGCGCG
>JAPLST010000190.1 GCA_026398485.1 bacterium | reverse complement strand
GTTGCTGCCGCAGTTCTCCCTCACTCAGGCGCTCATCCCACATGAAATAGAGTCGGTCATTGCCCTCCGCCATATGTTGCTCCCTACTGTGCCGCGCGTTCGCACGCGTTTCTTTTGCGCAGCAGATGGTACTCCAGCGAGTCGCGCAGGGCTTCATACGACGCCTCGATCACATTGGTCGAGACGCCAACCGTGCCCCAGATGTCCGTGCCGTCGGTGGATTCAACCAGCACGCGCACTTTCGAGGCCGTGCCGGCCAGGCCCTTGACCGTCAGCACGCGCACTTTGTAATCCACCAGTTTGATTTCCTCGAGGGCGGGGAAAAACGGCCGCAATGCCTTGCGCAGCGCGCCATCCAGCGCATGCACCGGGCCGTCGCCTTCGGCGGCGGTGTGCTCTTCGCGGCCATGCACGCGCACTTTGATGGTGGCCTCCGAGACCACCGCGCCGTTCTTCTCCTCGTCAATCACGCGGAAGGCGGTGACCTCAAACGACGGCGAAAACGCGCCGCGCGCCTTGTGGATCAGCAATTCAAGACTGGCGTCGGCGGCTTCGTATTCATAGCCCTCATGCTCGCGCTGCTTGATCTCCTCAAGAACGCGTTTGGCGGCCTCACTGCCGCTCTGCAGATCAATGCCGAGTTCCTTGGCCTTGAACAACACGTTCGATTGGCCGCTGAGTTCCGAGACCAGCACGCGCCGGCGATTGCCGACCAGCTCGGGCGGAATGTGTTCGTACGTGCGCGCATCGCGCTGCACGGCGCTGACATGGATGCCGCCCTTGTGGGCAAACGCGCTCGCGCCGGCATACGGCTGGCACTTGTGCGGCAGGATGTTGCACAGTTCGTCAATGTAGCGGCTGACGTCCGTCAGTTGGCGCAGGTCGGCATCAACGGCGCACCCCATTTTCAGGAGCAGGCCGGGAATGATGCCGGTCAGGTCGGCATTGCCGCAGCGCTCACCAATGCCGTTGATCGTGCCTTGGACATGGCGCGCGCCGGCGGTCACCGCCGTCAGCGCATTAGCCACGCCACACGCGGCATCATTGTGGCCGTGAAAGCCGATGCGCACGCCGGGGAAGGCGGCGCAAATGTCCGCCACAATGGTCTGCACGCGCGCCGGCAGCATGCCGCCGTTGGTGTCGCACAAGCACAGGCAGTGCGCGCCGGCATTCATCGCCGCAGCCAGTGCCGCGCGCGCATACACGGCGTCGTCAGTGTAGCCGTCGAAGAAATGTTCGGCATCAAAGATGACCGTGCGGCCGTGCGTGACGCACAACGCGATGCTGTCGTAAATCATGGCCAGGTTCGTCTCGGCGCTGACGCGCAGCGCCTCCTTGACGTGCAGCAGCCAGGCCTTGCCGAACATGGTGATGACCGGCGCCTGCGATGCAATCAGCTTCTGAAGATTGGGGTCATCCGCGGCGGTGTGCTTGGCGTGGCGGGTCGAGCCAAAGGCGGCAATCTTGGCGTGCGTCAGCGGCACGTCGCGAATGCGCTCGAAAAATTCGACATCCTTGGGATTCGAGCCGGGCCAGCCGCCCTCGATGTAATCAAGCTTGAACGCGTCAAGGCGCTTGGTGATCAGGATTTTGTCCATCACCGAAAAGGTGACGCCTTCACCCTGGGTGCCATCGCGCAAGGTCGTGTCATACAATTCGATGCGGGGTTGGTTCATGGTGCTTAGTTGGTCTCGGTTTCGACGCGCAGCATGGCGGTTTTGGCCTTGATCACCGGCAGGGCGTCAATGGCCTGCAGGGCGTTTTGCACATCAGCCTCGCGTGCCTGATGGGTCATGAACAGGATTGTCGAATATGCACCGCGCGCGGTTTCGTGCAGAATGACGGAGGTCAAGCCGATGTTGCGCGCGCCCAGCTCGCGCGAGATGGCGGCAATCACGCCCGGGCGGTCCAGCGTCGTGCAACGCAAGAAATATTTGGTGCAGACATTGGCCATCGGCAGCAGGCGTTGCTTTTCCGCCCCGAACATGAAGGGCGGCCGCCGCTTTTGCAGCGGATGCTGGACGTTGCGGGCGATGTCGACAATATCGGCGACGACCGCGCTCGACGTGGCGTTCATGCCCGCGCCCATCCCATAAAACATGGTCGTGCCGATGGGCGTGCCGCGCACTTCAATGGCGTTATAGGCGTCGCGCACGCCCTCAAACATCGAGTGCTGCGGCAGCAGCGTGGGATGCACGCGCAGCTCGATGCCGCGCTCGCCGGCGCGCGCGATCGCCAGAAATTTGACGACGTAGCCAAGCTCGCCGGCGCATTGTATGTCAAGCTTGGTGATGCGCCGGATGCCTTCCACGTAAATGGCCTCCTGCGGCACCCACTGGTCGAAAGCCAGCGAGGCCAGGATCCCCAGCTTGTGCCGCGCGTCCAGCCCGTCAATGTCCAACGCCGGATTCGCCTCGGCATAACCTTTGCGCTGCGCTTCGCGCACGGCAGCCCGGAATTCAAGGCCGTCCTGCGTCATGCGCGTGAGGATGTAGTTGCAGGTGCCGTTGACAATCCCGAGCACGGCATGCAAACGATTGGCGACAAAGCCTTCGCGCAACGACTTGATGATCGGAATGCCGCCGGCAACACTGGCTTCGTAGAACAAATCAACATTGTGCTCTTGGGCCACCGCGTGCAGCTCGGGGCCGGCGGCCGCCAGCAGCGCCTTGTTGGCCGTGACGACATGCTTGCCGCTGCGCATCGCGCGCAGGATGACTTCCTTGGCGAAGGTCAGGCCGCCGACCAGTTCAACCACTATTTCAATGTGCGGATCGTTCAGCACCGCGTCGGCCGACTTGGTCAGCAAGCCGGGCGTGGTTGGCACGCCTTTGCGCGGGCGCGTGTTCAGGTCGGCGATGCGCACCAGTTCGAGCGGCAGGCCGAGCTGCTCGCGCAGCGCGCGCTTTTCTGTCAATAAAATCCGCGCGACGCCGGTGCCCACCGTGCCGCAGCCAATCAATCCAACATGTACTGCCGTCGCTTTCATGGTTCCTGCAAAGACAAATGAATCCTGTACAATAACAAGGAATTATCGCAAAAGCCGGGGGTGTTTGTCAACTTGCATTGCGCTGCAGCGCGGCCGATGGCCGCACTGTGGTTTTCAGTTTGCAGTTTTCGGTTTTCAGTTGCAGCAACGCGGGAGCGGCCTCCGTGCCGTAAATTCTCGTGCGCCACAATAATTTATTGTTGCAGAGGTGCAGAAGTTGTCGGCGGTTTTGGGCGCGGAGCCATCCGCTGAAAGATGTGATTGGAAGATCGCACTGCCTTCAGTTCCGCCCACGTCGGGTCGATCGGTGCTCCCTTCGCTGCGCCGCGCGGGGTCACTGCCCGCAACCGCCGCACGCGGCAATGCATTGCGCACCATCACCATGCCACACTCCAAATTCGTTCGTAACGAGCGAATTTACCCCGTGGAAAATAATTGCCAAGCCGGGCTGCTTGTTTGCCGCGCGCAGATTCACTATACTGTACCACTTCACCTTACGCAGCAAGGAAATTGATTTATGGCATTTACACGGACAATGACGCGGGACTGCGCGCCGCGCAGCGGCATGGCCCTTGGCGGCATCGGCGCCGGTTGGTTTGAATTGCGCCAAGACGGCCGCTGCTATAATTGGAGCATTTTCAACAATGCGCCGCTGTGGCTGGGCGCGCCGCTGCGCCTCGAAGAAGATTCCATGCTCTTCTTCGCCATCCGCTTCCAGGAGCAGGGCAAAGAGCCGATGATCCGCGTCTTGCAGATCGAGGGCGATTACGGGCTGGCGACCATTGACCATCATCCGCATTACTATATTTTCCCGTGGCTGGCCGGGGTTGACAAAATCGACTATTGCGCATCGTTTCCGTTCGCGCGACTGGTATTCACCGATCGCGACATGCCGCTGCGGGTCGAGCTCGAGGCATGGTCGCCGTTCATTCCCAACGATGTGAAGAATTCGGCGCTGCCGGCGGCAGTCTTCGATCTGCGCATCACCTCGACCAGCCACAAGCCGGTGGATGTCATGGTGCTGGGCAGCATGCGCAATGCCGTCGCGTTTGACGTGCCGCGCAAGACCTATCGCAGCGACGTGATCAGCGGCAAGGGCTGGCGCGGCTGCGAAATGACCTGCGACGGCATCGACGCGGCGCATGCCTCGGCCGGCACGCTGGCGCTGGCGTGCGTCGGCCGTACGACCAGCCATTATCTGGGCTGGGAGCACATTCATCCTTATTATGAGCGCGTGCTGCGCGCGGCGAAACTGCCGGACATTGACGACACCGACGGCCGCAATGCCGTGGACACGGCGACCGGCGAACGCCGCGCCATGGCACGCTGTTTCTCAACCGTGGCCGCCACCGCGCGCCTGACGCCGGCGCAGCGCACCTGCACACCGCGCTTCATTGCCGCCTGGCACTTTCCCAATCAATATGCGGAAAAGCCGGCCGAGGGCAGCGGACATGCGCCCGATCTGATGCGCAATGAAGGCCATTATTACAGCAACCACTTTGCGCGCGCCGCCGATGTGGTGGCGTATGTCGGGCAGCACGCGCCGCACTTGCATGAGCGCACCCGCGCGTTTCACCACGCATTTTTCAGCGCGACCGTTGAACCATATGTGCTCGACCAAGTAAACTCGCAGCTGAACACCTTTTTCACCAGCACCTGGCTGACCAAGGCCGGCGATTTCGGCGTGCTGGAAGGACTGGACAAATTCCAGTCGTACGCCGGTTTGTGCACGCTGGACGTGGCGATGTATGGCGGGGTGGCGACGGCGGCATTGTTTCCCGAGCTCGATCGCGCGGCATTGCGCGCGCATCGGCGTTTGCAGCATGACAGCGGCATTGTCGCCCATTCGATCTCGCGCAATTTCGGCGCGACACAGGCACGCGAATTGGGCGGCACCCGCGTGGACTTGCCCGGCCAGTTTATCTATCTGACGCTGCGCGCCTGGGCTTGGAACAACGACCTGGAATTCCTGCGCGAACAGTGGTCGGCAGTCCAGCGCGCGCTCGAATATGTCCTGCGCGAACGCGACAAGAACGGCGACATGCTGCCCGACATGGAAGGCATCATGTGCTCGTATGACAATTTTGCGATGTACGGCGTGTCGTCGTTTGTCGGCGCGCAATGGCTGGCGGCACTGGCGCTGGCGGTGGATGCGGCCGAGGCGCTGCACGACACCGCCGCGGCGCAACGCTATCGCGCCGCGCTCGAGACGGGCCGCGCGGCCTTTATGCGCGCCACCTGGACCGGCCGCTATTTTCGCCTGTATAATGATGTCGGCGGCACGCACGGCGCCGACGAGGGCTGCTTGACCGACCAACTGCTGGGGCAATGGGCGGCTGAACTGGTCGGCCATCACGAATTGCTCGATCCCGCCAAGGTGCGCGGCGCCTTGCGTCATATCATGCAGACGAATTATCATCCGCGCTATGGTGTGCGCAATTGCACTTGGCCGGGCGACGTGTTTCTGCATGAGATCGGCAAGGACACTTGGGTTGACCAAGCCAACACCTGCTGGACGGGCGCGGAGCTGGCATTTGCCGGCTTGCTGCTGTATGCCGGTTTGTATCACGATGCGTTGCGTGTTATCAAGAATGTGGATGCGCGCCACAAACGCGATGGCATCTATTGGGATCACAAGGAATTTGGCGGGCATTATTTCCGGCCCATGGCGGCGTGGGGCATCCTGCACGGCCTGCTGGGCTTGGCGGTGAACAACCTGTGTTACACGTTTGCGCCGTGCGTGCCGGCCAACCCGCTGGCGTTGCTGTTTGTCTGCGACGGCTGCGTCGCGCGCTTTACCCGGCAGGTGCGGCGCGCCGGCGAGACGGTGCGGATTGAAGTGCTGAGCGGCACCTGGCGCGTGCGTGCGCTCGAACTGACGCTGGCCCGCGCCAAGGCCGGCGCGGTGGCGCTGACAGCCGGCGCGCGCGGCGTGCCGGCGAAGCAGTACGGCACGCGCTGGCTGCAAGGCCGACTGACCCTGGCCTTTGCCACGCCGTTGCAGGTGAAAGCCGGCACGGCACTAACGTTGGACATTCGCTGACGGCCGGGAAGAATCGTGGCGGGCCGGTCTTGAAGATAACCGTACAACAAAACACAAGGGCGCACACATGCTTGTTTCGTTTCTGATGCTGGTGCTGCTCAGCGGGGTGATCGGCGCAGTCATTGGCGCGGGCACGAATGAGCTGGCGATCCGCTACATTTTCTGGAAACTTATTCCGGCGAAGAAACGCGAGTTGGCCGAGAGCATCCAAGAGGTTATTTCGACCAATCTGATGTCCGCCGACAAAATTGCCGAACGCATGCAGTCGGAGCAGGTGCAGGCGGTCATTACGCACAACGTGACCGAGTTTGTCAACGACATGTTGGATAAGGATTTCGACAGTGTTGTGCGGACATTCAGCGGGCGGGAAGCTGCGGTTCTGAGTGTTGCACAGCATGTGCGTGCGCTGGCGATGCGTGAAATTGAGCAGCGGTTGCTGACGCGCGAATTTGCAGAAACGGCGATTGCGCCGCAGGTGGCGCGCTACCTTGATGAAATCTGGCGGCAGTCGCCACAAGAGCTGTTGCCGGCCGTGTGCAGCGATGTGATTGCCTTTGCGCCGGCGCGCGTGGCGGATTTTCTGAAGTCGGCTGCCTTTCGTGACACCGCAGCAGCGACGCTCGGGCGCATCACCTTTGCCATGCTCAGCAGTGAGCGGCGCGTGGCAAGCGTTATGTCGGACAGTGCGCGGGCGGTGCTGGACGCCGCACTGCGCGACCAGACACCGGCGCTGCTGGTGCATATCGCGGGTATTCTCAGAACAGCACCGATCCAGCAGGCATTGTCGGCCAGCATTCGCGCGGCGCTGCACCGGCAACTTGACCAGCGTAACGTGTTCACCAAAATGGTTGCAAAGTATCTGGTTGATGTGGACAAAAACGTGGACGAATTGTGCGCGGCATTGCCAGACCGCCTGATGGAGGATTTCCGCGAGACCGTCACCTGCGAGCGCATTGCCGACGCGCTGGTGGCATCGGCACATGCCCTGATGGACAAGCCGTTCTGTGAGTTGTTTGCCGGGGTCACGCCACAACAGGCAACCCTGTTTGTCGCGCAGTTGCTGGCGCAGTTGTTGACGAACGAGACGTGCAACAGCATCGGCAAAGATGCCGCGAAGTTGGCCGGGACCATTGCCGTGCGCGCCTTGGGCGAGAGCTTTGCTGCGTTGAACGTGCCCGTTGAGCGCGAGGCCGTGCGGCGCATGACGCTGGACAAAATCGCGGGTGCACTGCAAGCGGAGTATGTGCATAGCTTGATTGAAGAGCATCTGTGCGCCTTGCAGGACGATTTGCTTGCGCGGCGTGTGGGGCGCTTGCGCCGCTTTATTTCGCCGCCGCTGGTGAAGGAGATTGCCGGCATGCTGAGTGCAGCCACCCAGGAACTTATTGCGCAACGCATCACCGGGTTCACCGACAATGCGGGCTTGTGGGATATCGTCAATGATTCGATTCTGGCCTACGACAACAAGGAAATCGAGCAACTCGTGCGGCGCATCTGCAATCGCGAACTGGTGTGGGTAACCGTGCTGGGCGGCATCATTGGTTTTGTGGTGGGCGTCATTCAGGGCACCCTCACTGATTTGTGGTACCGGTAAGGAAGCGATGATCGCGAACACGATTAACCGCACGGCATGAACGCAGGCAAGCAGCCCATGACAACGTGCACACTGCCGGGCACAGCACTGTGCCTCTCGGCCTTCTGCTACGGCACGGCTGAGCTCGGTGCCACTGTGCGCGGCGCAGCGGCCGACCGCCTGATCAACGCCTTCCGCGATGCCGGCGGCAATTTCCTCGACACCGCCCATGTCTACGCCTGCTGGACGGACGCCGGCGCCGGTTCGAGCGAACGCGCCATTGCCGCCGCAAATGGCATGGATTATCTTCTAACGTGGAACTGCCGGCATATAGACAACGAAAATGATTGACAACACCTTGCAAGAGCTTTGGGTAATTAAAGATGGCATTGCCAAAGAAAATGGTTGTGATATCGATCGATTAGTATCCTGTTTGAGGTCGAAATCTCAATTAGTCCAGGAGACTTATTTGAACTTTCCTCAAAACATAAAATCCGAGCAAGGTGGACGAATAGTGCCAGGCGTTCACATATAACATTTATGGTTCGGAGCGGAGTCACGCATTGCATACGCTGCGCATCTGCGCCATCTGCGGATAAAATCGTCGCGCAGCAGTTGCGGCAGATGCGCGGACTATCCAAGCCAGCCAGGAGGCCGTTCCTTGGCTCGGTGTTCGGTAATCGGTGTTCAGTATTCGGTGGCGGAGCAGATGTGACAGATTCGCGGCACGGAGGCCGCTCTCACTCTGGTGCAACATGCCCCCGCGCGGAGCGCGTAGCGTATCCACTTCGTTGACGGGATCGCCGCTGCTGGCGGGACTGGCAGTTGCCTTAGCTAACCAAGTCAGCGGGCGGCAACTGGCCAGTATTCGGTATTCTTCTTTGATTTTCGGTTCAGCATCCAGCATTCCGAATGCGATTCTTTGTGGCTGTTGCTGTTCCATAGCGTGAGGTGAGGATGATTACGCTACTTTTGCCGTGGTAGCGGCATGGGGGTCGATCATTCGACCTGCATGTTTCTTCTGCATGCGGATATACCGCTCTACCAGGCGCTTGGTGCTGTGGCCGCATTCTTTCGAGATGCGGTGCCGTGCTGCACGTACCCGCTCGATTACGGGGTTGTCTTTCATGATGGTATCCGTTTATGTCAGTAGTGCGAATGGCGTTACAAGTTCAGGCGTGAACAAGCCGAGCAGCGTGTTCACGCGCCGTATGTGGTCAAACTTGTTCGGATTAGCTATGTGGTTGCAGTTCCACGTCAGAAGAAAGTCGGCTTTGTGAAAGGAAGCGACGGCGAGATGCAGCGCATCGCCGCGCGGATCGGCGGGCATCACCTTGTGAGCGACATAGGCGTCTACAATTTCCATGATGGCAGTTGTAATTGGCACCAGCGGGATTTCTGCCATGAGGTTCTGCGCTTCCTGCTTATGGGGATAATCGCCCCGGGCAAGTTCGTCGAGCACCGCCTCACTGGTCACCACCGCGTAGTGAAGGCGGTTGCGATCCCACCATTGGCGTGTCCACTGCCTCATGGCCAACAGATCTGGTTGGCGCCGCTGCTCGAAGTAGAAGCTGGGGATTGTCGTTTCTATGTAGACCAGTTTCCGCAATGAAACACCTTCAGTTTGATTGGGCCAGGAATGACGTCTTTGTGGCCTTGGCAACGGCTTTCCACGCCGCCGGTCGCATTGTGCGCTTCTTGCTTTGTCGGTTACACTTGTCACATGTTAATTGTATTCTTATGGCTCCCGGATGTCAAATCGCGACGCCACATCCTGGCGCACCGCATAGCCTATCGCCGCATAGCCTTTCAAACGCCGCTGGTACATCTTGAGCAGCACTGGCACACGGGCATCAATGTAGTCGTACACCTGCACCTCGCGTTTGTTTGCGTGATTGCGGTGAAGCCTTCCCGCGTATTGCTGAAGCGTGCCGCGCCACGATATGGGAGTTGCCAGAAAGAGGGTATCCAGGCGCGCATCGTCGAAGCCTTCTCCGATGTAGCGCCCGGTCGCCACAATCAGCCGCGGCTTGTCATCGGGAATGGACTTCAACTCATCCGCCAGATGGCGCCGCTGTTTGCGCCCCATGCCACCCTTGAACAGCAAGACACAGACGCCATCCTTGGCACAACATTCTGCAAAATACGCGGCATGTGCCGTCCTGTCCGTCAGAACAATTGGCGAACGTCCCGCGTTCAGGGCATGCTTCACATCGGCCACAATCATATCATTCCGGTGAAGATCGGCGGCAAGTCGCGCGTAGATGTCTTGGATTGCCACATTGCCGGCGTCATCCGGCACTACAAAGTCCGTGACACGCGGCATCACCACATGGGCAAAGGGCCGGATACCAGCCTGCTCCTTCGCCGACACACGGAAGCGGATGGGGCCGCACTGCATGATGATGATCGGATGATGGCCGTCGCGCCGCGTGGGTGTCGCGGTTAAGCCGAGCACATAGCGCGCCTTGACTTGGCGCATGACCTGCTCAAAGGAGAAGGCCGACACATGGTGGCATTCGTCAACCACCACATGCCCATATTCCCCGACGAAGTCGTTGACCACGCCCTTGCGGTTGACGCTTTGCATCACCGCGACATCGAGGATGCCTGTGCGCTTCTTCTTGGTGCCACTCACTTCGCCGATCTGCTCTATCGGCAGGCACAAAAATGCCGCGAGCCGTTCCCGCCATTGGTCGAGCAGTTGCTGCCGGTGTACCAATATCAGGCAGTTCACGGCGCGTTTTGCAATAATACTCGCGGCGACAACGGTCTTGCCAAATGCCGTTGCCGCGCTGACAACGCCAATGTCGTGCTTCATCACGGCGTCCACGCATGCTTGCTGTTGCGGCAAGAGCACGCCATGGAAGCGCGCCGCCAACGGACTACCGCCATAACGATGATCCTCGATGTTCATGGATATCCCATGGTCGGCCAGCAGAGGTTGCAGTTCATCGCGTGTGCCTCTGGGCAGCGCAATATGCTCAGGAAAGTCTTCTGCGCAACAGATTACCCTTGGCTTGCCAAAGGTCGTCAGGCGCATTGCCTGGGCGCGGTAGAACTCAGGGTTCTGGAATGCCGCCAGGCGGATAATCCGTGTCATCAGTGCCGGGGGAATGCCCTTTTTCCCGATGTAAAGCTGGTTGCCGCATACCACCGTGATGGTCT
>JAPLST010000024.1 GCA_026398485.1 bacterium | reverse complement strand
ACCATGCTGCTCTCGCCCTTGGCCACGCCCCGGCCAGAACCGGCGGCGACCGCGGCAGACAAACACATTACGGCCAGCAGCCACGCCAACATCATGTTTTTCGCTTTCATAAAAACCTTGGGCATCGTGTTATATAATGGTTCTACGATTATTATACTGCAAATGCGTTGAACATGGAATCCTGGTGCCCTGGAATTCCGATGTAAAGGAAGTGCGCCGCATTCCCTTGCGGCGATCCTGCCACGTTAGCCGCCGGCGTAGAGCGCGCAGACAGGTAGGGCGGTCAGGCCCTTGACCGCCGCGGTCGTCGCTGCGCCATTGTAGCACCGGCGTGCGCGCGCATGCAGCAACGGCGGTCAGGGCCTGACCGCCCTACCTTACCCTCCGGCCACGCGCAGCAGTTGCTCATCCAATCCGGGCATTCAGGAATCCTGCGCAATTCCGGCAAGAATATGTCATAATGACTGCAGCAAATATGAAACCTGTGGCTGGGAACCCGGTGGCGCTCCAGCGCGTTTCTAATACTCGTGATTGAAATTAAAATGACTACCACCAAAACCGCATTGTGCTCTTGGCTGATGTCTGTCGTGGGCTGTGGCCTGTGCGGCGCCGCGACACTGTCACTGACCGCACTCACCAATATGGGCGCAGATATTGACTATATCGCCGCCTATAGCGGGGTCAACTATGTGAAGTTGATGACCAATGCCGACCTTGTTGTGGAGGGCACAAGTGTGGGAAATCCGGGCTGGGGCATGCCGCTTTCTTTCCGAGTTCTGAACGATCCTATCCTTATTGGTCAAGAAAGATACCTGTTGTGGTTGCGGCACGTGCGCATCAGCGACACGAATGTGCTGCGCGCGCTTGTGCGCACCGGCTGGCCCACCAATGCGTTTTACGAGGCCGTCATTCGCAGCAAAGGTGCGATCCAATTGACGTGGAACAACACTAATCACTACGCACGTATGCAAGAAATGTTCACTAAAATGGACAACGAGATGCGCGAAAGATGTGAGGCCTGGAACCGCCGTTGTGAGCGTGATTATTTTATGATGGGTTTTGGCACCTCGAATCGCGCGGCGATTGTTGAGGCAACGACGTTGTTTGCGCGCGGCATGCTGCGCGGCACAAGCCGCATAGCGGCGCGTGCACAAGCCGCGGCGGCCCTGCGCGTGTTAGGCGGCGCGGCCAACACCAATCTTGCCGACATGGCAGAAATGCACTGGTTTAATGCGGTGGATTTCGTGCCGTAGCAGGAGCAAGGATGAAGACTGTTTTTTGGTATTTGGGAATCTGCCTGGCGGTGTTGCTAACCATGCCTCTTGGTCGTGTGCACGCAACAACTCTTATTGGCGGCGGCAATGAAGAGGCGCTGCGTGAATACCACTGCGCCTTCGAAGGCAAGGAATACAAGAAGAAATGTGGCAAAGCGCCCACATTGCAGAATCTTTTGCAGAGCATTGCCACCACCAACACAACCGTTGCCGGTGAAGCCGGCCAGGCGCTCGGGGTGCTCTGCTTCACAAAGCTGGTGCCGGCGCAAACAAATGCAGTCGTAGGCACCTTGCGGCTGCGCGCCGAAAGAGAACTATCTTCATTGAAACCGCACGCAATTCTTTCGCTGTACAAAATGTGCGCCCGCCAGTTGCTTGATGTTGAGAGCGGGGTCCCGCATGGTGTTCGCTACCTGCGGATGATTGTAACCAATCCTTTGGCAAGCATTAGCTTCAGAATGAATGCGGCCATACCACTGGTGCGCCATGGCGTGCTGGACGGCTACGAGCTGCTGCCCGCCGCGCTGAACTCGACCAACTATGCCGTGCGCGGCACCGCCGAACGGCTTCTTTGTGCCTATGCGCCCTATGACGGCGCCCGCGCGGGCAGTGGCGCAACCGTGGACATCAAAAAACTTCTCGCGGGCATCACAACGCCCGCCGCAATGGTTGCCAGACCAAAAAGCGAACTACGGTCGGTGCAATCTGTGCCGTGGTGGTTCTCCTTGCCGTACGACGACAAGCTGCTCTTCGACTACCCGGTGACGCGCAGCGACCGGTTACTCCAGCAAAGCAACGACGTCACCTCAATCCTCATGCGCATCACCGCATGGTCAAACAAGTATGGCTACGTCCCGGCCGCAACGACAAACGCGCTTGACATTTCCCGCAAGAAGATTCTGCAGATAATGAATGAGCTGCCGCTCATGCGCACAAACTATTACTAACAGGAGTTTTCACCCGCGCGGATGCGGGGCGGCGGGCTTGCGGATCGGTTGGGTAGCGGGCGCGACGTCATGCGGATGGGTCATGCTGTGCCAATACAAGATGAGCAGGGTGGCAAACATCATCAGCGACAGCATGAAGAGAGGGAATTGCATGGTGGTTGCGTCAGAGGTTCATCGTTCAGCGTTCATAGTTCATAGTTTATGAGAGCAGAAGCTGTGCCAGCCGGCGGATGCCGCAAATGTGCCGGGAAACAGGGCAGGCCGCGCCCAATCCGGCGGCGGGCCGCGGCGGGCGGGGCGTGTCTGTGCGGCGCGTGCGGCGGAAAAGTCGGCGCATTATTCCGGCGGCGGCTCGTGGTCGTTGACCGCCACATCCCATTTTTTGAGGCGGTCGCGCACGCTTTTTTCAGAAATGCCGATGCTCTTGGCCGCCTTGGTCTGATTGCCGTTGTGCAGTTGCAGGGCGTGAATGACCATTGCCTTTTCGAGCTGATCCGTCGCGGCTGGCATGTCGCCGACGAGCGGCAAGGTGATGGCCGGACTGCCGGCGATAATGTGCATGCCGGTGGCCGCTTGAATCGTTTCCGGCAAGTCACACGCTTGAATGTACTCGGTGCGGGTGAGCAAGACAGCGCGCTCGACGGCATTTTCGAGTTCGCGCACATTGCCAGGATAGGTGTAGCGCACCAGCACGTCAAGCGCTTCGGGCGCAAAGCCCTTGTCGGCCGTGCACTTGCGCAGGAAATGTTGGGCCAGGACGGGGATGTCATCGCGGCGCTCGCGCAGCGGCGGCACCCAAATGGTGACGACATTCAGGCGGTAATACAAATCCTCGCGAAAGTGGCTCTTGGCCATTTCGGCGGCCAAGTCGCGATGGGTGGCGGTGATCAGGCGGACATCGACGGGGATTGTTTTATTGCTGCCGACGCGCTCAATGGTTTTTTCCTGAATGGCGCGCAGGAGTTTGACCTGGACCGTCGGCGGCAAGTCGCCGATTTCATCAAGGAAGAGCGTGCCGCCGGTGGCGCTTTCAAAACGGCCGATGCGGGCCGAGGTGGCGCCGGTGAACGCGCCGCGCTCGTGGCCGAACAGCTCGCTTTCGAGCAGATGCTCGTTGAGCGCCGAGCAGTTGACGGCCACAAAGGGATTGTCGCAGCGCGGGCTGGCGCAATGCATGGCGCGCGCCACGATTTCCTTGCCGACGCCGGTTTCGCCGCGGATCAGGACGCTGCTCGAGCTGTTGGCGATGCGCGCGGCAAGGTTGAGGACTTTCTCCATGGCGGCGCTGACCGAGATGATCTGGTCGAGCGCCGCGTGCTCCTGGAGCAGTTCGCGCAAACTCAGGTTTTCAGTGAGGATCTGCTTGTGGGCGGCGATGCGCTCAAGAATCAACTCGAGCTGTTCGAGGTCAATCGGCTTGGTCAGAAAATCATGCGCGCCGGCTTTCATGGCCTTGACCGCCAAATCAATTTCACCATAGGCCGTGACCAAAATGACGGCCACCAGCGGATTGCGCAGGCGGGCCTGCTCGACCACGTAGACGCCGTCGGCGCCGGGCATGCGATAGTCGGTGATGACCACGTCCATCGCCTGGCGCTCCAGCAGGGACAGGCCATCGGCGGCCTGGTTGGCGGCCCACACCTCGTGGTGAATGTGTTCGAGAAAGCCTTTGAGCGAGTCGCGCTGCGGCGCTTCGTCGTCAATAATGAGGATTTTCATGCGGTCTCCGATTGGGCAGGCGCACCGTGACGGTCGCGCCCTGCGGCTTGGTGGCGCTGAGCGTGATCTCGCCGTGATGGTCGTCAATGATCCGGCGCGTGATGGCCAAGCCAATGCCCAAGCCGCGCTCCTTGGTGGTGAAATACAAGTCAAAGGCGCGTTCGCGGGTCTGCTCGTCCATGCCACTGCCGGTGTCGCGCACCGTGATCGTGGTGGCGCCGTCACGCTGGGCGAGGCTGACCGTGATGCGCCCGTCCGGCGGGGTGGCGTCAATCGCGTTCTTGATGATGTTGACCAAGGCCTGCTTGAGCTGTTGCGGGTCGGCCTCGATCGGGTCGAGATGCGTGGGGATGTGCTGGTCGAGCGTGAGATTCCGTTCGGCGATCTCGCCATGCTCGAGGGCGCAAATGTCGCGCACCACGCCGCCCAGGTCAACCTGCCCGAAGGCCGGCGGGCGCACCCGCGCAAAGCGCAGAAATTCCTCGATGATCTGGTTGACGCGCTTGAGCTCGTCCTTGATCACGCGCGTGAACTCGGTGTATTTCGCCTGCGACTCCGGCATGGGCTGGATCTCGCGGTCAAAGCGTTGCACCAGGATCTGCACGGCGTTCAAGGGATTGCGGATTTCATGGGCGACGCCGGCGGCCAGGCGGCCAATCGCCGTGACGCGCTCCTGCTGGCCGAGGCGTTGCTGGATGCGCGCGACTTCGGCGGTGATGGCGTCCCGCTCGCGCGCCAGCAGGCGGCTGCTGTGCAAGTTGATCGCATAGGTGATGACCAGCAGCGTGACGCACAAGACGATGCCGCCCAGCAGGATCTGCCGGCGCGTTTTGCGCGTCTCCAATTCCTGCACGCTGCTAAGACTGATGCAGACCCGCAGCAGGTATTGCTTGGTGTCGGTCATGAACGGCTGCACGGCTTCGAGGCGGATGGGCGAGCCGGGCACGAGCCGGGTGGCAAACAGGCGATTGCTGACGACGTCTTGCAGGAATGGATCGGCGGCGATGGTCGACAAGCTATCCACACCCGTGGCCGCCACAATACCATCCGCATCCTGGCAGGCAATATAATCAAACAGGCCATGCCAGCCGATATGTTGCAGCAGGCGCCCGGTGCCATAGCGGCTCATGACCGCTTGAATGACATTGGTCGGGACGCCGGCCTGATGCAACTGGACGCGAATGCCGCCGGTCGTTTGAATGGCGATCATCAGCGTGTTCAGGACCACTTGCGCTTCGGTCGTGGCCAGGGCAATGAAATCCTCGCGGGTGCGGCGATGCTCATAGGCCAGGGTGGTGAACACGGCCGCGCCGAGAATCACCGCCAGGACCAGGACAAAGCCGGTCAGAACATGCGTTTTGCGTTGGTGCATGATACAGCGCGGATAAATGAAGCGCGCAGGTCATTGTAGCAGACCGCGCGGCGATTCGCAAGCCGCCCCACCGTAATTTCTGAAATTCCGCGATAAGAACGGGAGCCGCATTCCCTTGCGGCGATCCTGCCACGGTAGCAGCCGGCGTAGAGCGTGCAGACAGGTAGGGCGGTCAGGCCCTTGACCGCCGCGGTCGTCGCTGCGCCATTGTAGCACCGGCGTGCGCGCGCAGG
>JAPLST010000214.1 GCA_026398485.1 bacterium | reverse complement strand
CGGTCAGGACGCGATGGCGCAGCGCCAATGCCAGCAGGCGCGCGTACGCCTGTTCCACCGCGCCATAGCCGCGCATGATCTGCGCCGCGATGCGCTGCCAGCGCGAGTCGGCCAACTCTTTCTCGTGCGTCAGCCAGACGGCGGCCATCATGGGCGTGAGCGTGATGGCGGTAAACCACGAGACCATCAGGGTCGCCGTGACCAAGACCGCCAACTGCTTGAAGAGAATGCCGGTGATGCCACTGGTGAAAAACAGCGGCAGAAAAACGACAATGGTCGTCAGGGTCGAACCCATGATGGCCATTTCAACCTCTTGGGTGCCCGCAATGGCGGCCGCCTGCGCATCGTGCAGCACATCGAGCTTGCGCGTGATGCTTTCCAGCACCACAATCGCGTTGTCCACCACCATGCCGACTGCAATCGTCAAGCTCAGCAGGGAAATGATGTTGAGCGTGAAGCCGAGGATGAACATGATTGCAAACACACTGATCAGCGAGACGGGAATGGTCACGGCAATGATCACACTGCTGCGCCAGTGCAGGAGAAAAATCCAAGTGACCAGCACGACCAGGATGCCGCCGGTGAGCAGCGAGCTGCGCAGATTGGCAATCGAGTTGCTGATCGGCTCGGAGTTGTCCATCAACACGCTGATGTTGACATCGTTCGGCATGCGGGTTTGGTACTGGGTCAGGGCCGCCCGCACGCGGGTGCAGACATCCACGGTGTTGCGGCCCGATTGCTTGCGGATGATCAACACCACGGCGCGTTCGCCATTGCCCCACACCATCTCGGTCGGTTCTTGGAAATCGTCCTCGATGGTGGCCACATCGCCCAATTTGATCAGGGCGCCATTGTAGACCCCCAACACCACGTTGCGAATGTCATCCACCGAGCGAAACCGGCCGGGTACGCGCAGCTTCAACTCGGTGAACCCGCGTTTCACCTCGCCCGCCGGCATGTTGATGTTCTCGGCCGCCACGGCCTGCTCGACCTGCTGGATGGGGATGTTCAACTGCGTCAATTGGTCGCGGTCGATCGTGACATTGATCTGGCGCACCAAGCCGCCGCGGATCATCACCTCGCCGACGCCCGCCACGCGCCGCAGCGGATCGACGATCTGCTTGTCGACAATGCGGTACAGGTCGCGGTAGCTGTCGCGCGCCGTGACGGTGACAATCAGCACCGGAAAATCCGATGAGTTGAATTTGAACAGGATCGGTTCCTCGGCGTCGTCGGGCAAGTCGCGCCGGGTCAAGCCGATCTTGTCGCGAATGTCGTTCGAGGCCTCGTCGAGGTTGGCATTCCAGTCGTATTTCAACGTGATCAGCGAGACGTTGTCTTTCGACGACGACGTCAGCGTGTCCAGATTGTTGAGCGACGAGAACTGATCCTCGAGCAACTCGGTCACTTCGCTTTCGATATCCAACGCGGTCGCCCCGGGATACAGCGTGATGACGCTGATCGCCGGCGGCTCGATCTCCGGCAGCATGTCCACCCGCAACAAGGTGTACGCCACCAGCCCCATGATCACCATGCTGACGACCAGCATGGTGACGGTCACCGGCCGGCGCACGGCAAATTGCGGCAGACTCATGGCAGCATGGTCGTGGGCGTGACGATGACCGGCGTGCCGGTTTGCACGCGCAATTGGCCTTTGACAACGACGGGCTGGCCCGCCTGCACGGCGCCGGCCACCGCAACATACGCGCCCAGCTCGGTCACGACCGTCACGTCAATCCGCTGCGCGCAGTCGTCAACAATGGTATACAGATGGGTGATGCCCGAGCCGGACAATTTCATCACGGCCACATCCGGCACCAGCAAGGCCCGCGTGCGCCCGGTGATGATCTCGGCCCGCGCAAACATGCCCGGGCGCATCTGCCCTTCCGTGTTGGGGCACATAATCTCGACCGTCTGGGTGCGCCAGCGTGCGTTGAGCGCCGGATAAATGCGCGTCACCGTGCCGGTAAACACCCGTTCAGCCATGGTCCAGATGCGCACATTGGCGGGCTGGCCGACGCGCATGTCCGGCGCATGCGTCTCCGGCAATTCAACCTGCACTTTCACCGGCGAAATGCGCGTCATGCGCACGACCGGGACACTCGGCGTCACAGACGCGCCGGAATCCAGGTGGACCTGCGCAATCACGCCGTCGAAGGGCGCGCGCACCGTGTAGCGCTCGCGCCGCACCCCCAATTCCTTTTCTTGCGCCGTCAGGCGGTTGCACTCGGCAATGGTCACGTCATGGCGGCCGCGCGCCAGGGTGACCGCCGTCTCGGCATCATCATATTCCTGCTGGCCAATCACTTTTTCGTGGAACAACTGCTGCGTGCGGCCAAACTGCCGCAACGTGTTGGTCAGCGACGCATTCATTTGCCGCACGGCGGCCTCGGTCGACACGCGCGCCGCCGCCGCCGCATCGCACATCGCATTGATCTCGCGCAAGTCCAATTGCACCAGCGCCTGGCCGGTCGTCACCACGTCGCCTTCATCCACATACAGCACACTGATGTTGTCGCTCACTTGGGCGCTGACCTCGACATCGAACCAGGCCTGCACATTGCCGGTGGCCATCACGCGCATCTCAATATTGCTGGTGATGACCGGCACGGTGGCCACCGGGACGCGCGGACGGGCGTCCGCCACGCTCGTGCGATTGGCGCGGTGGGCCAGCAGCCACCACGCCGTGCCCGCCACGGCCACGGAAAGGACGACAATCACAAAAAAACGCATGGTTCTCATAATGTGAATAGTCTATCATGTTCACATAGAATTTGTCAATTGCACCTGTTGGTCACTGAAATTTCGATATAGTGGGAAATGCGAACCTGACGTAACCAACGAGGTAGGGCGGTCAGGCCCTGATGCGCGTGCGTGGCCGGCGGGTGAGGTAGGGCGGTCAGGCCCTGACCGCCGTTGCTGCATGTGAGCGTCCGCCGGTGATACAATGGCGCAGCAACGACTGCGGCGGTCAAGGGCCTGACCGCCCTACCTATCTACGCGCATTACGCCGGTGGCTACTGTGGCAGGATCGCCGCAAGGAAATGCGGCTCACATTTTTATAGCGGAATTTCAGACTGGTCAGGTGCTGCATCTGCGGATGTGCCGGGTGCGATAGAGGCGCTCGGTGAAACCACCCTCGGTTTCAAAAGCCTGGGCCTGCGCCGCAAGCTGGCGGTCGAGCAGCGCCGTGGCCGCGCCGATCAGAACCAGCGACGCGTTCGCGGCAATCGCCGCGTGACTGGACGCGATGGACGAATCTTTCTCTTGCCCATGGTGTCCATGCCGTCCACTTCTGTCCACATTCCTATGGCGTTTGCTGCTGCTCCGCCAGCTGCTTTTTGAACAGGGCGACGAAACCGGCGGTCTCTTCCTGCGTCGCGGTGCGCACTGCCGCATTCTTGTCCCAGTCCATCAGCTCGCCGGGAATGTCGGTCAAAAATTCGGACGGGGCGCATTGTTCGAGCGCGCCAAAACGCATGCGCGCCAGCGGATAGCTGATCATCAAGTGATCGCGCGCACGGGTCACCGCGACATAAAACAAACGCCGCTCTTCGGCCATGCCGGTGGCCGTCAGCGCCGATTTCGCGTGCGGCATGATGCCTTGGTGTGCGCCGGCAATATAGACGCACGGGAACTCCAGGCCCTTGGCGGCATGCACCGTCATCACCGCCACTTTGCCGGCGCTGAGTTCCTCGTCATCATCGCGGTTGAGCAACATGGTCTGCTGCAGAAAGCCGGACATGGTCGGCTCCTGGGTGTGCTGCTCGTAATACGCGATGCTGTCAATCAGGGCCTGCGCATTGGCCATGCGTTCGTCAACTTCCTGCGGCGTGCGGCTGCTGGTCTCAAGTTCGCGGCGATAATCAACGGCGGCCCACAAGGCGCGGGCGACCTGCGCCGGCGGTTGCTGCGCCAGCATCTGGCGATGGGTTTCGAGCATTGCGCCAAGCTGCGCCATGGCGTGCCGCGCGGCCGGTTGCAAATCACGGATCTCTTCGGCGCGGCTGAGCATCGGCACCAAGGCCGTGCCGGCCTGCGCGGCGGCCCGACCGAGCCGCTCGATGCTGGTCTCGCCCAAGGCGCGCGCCGGCACGTTGATGATCCGCAACAAGGCCTCGTCATCCTGCGGATTCGCCAGCACGCGCATGTAGCACAGAAAATCCTTGATTTCCTTGCGGTCATAAAACTGCATGCCGCCGACCACCACGTACGGCACTTTGTACCGCCGCAGCACTTCCTCGAACGGGCGCGCCTGCGTGTTCATCCGCATCAGAATGGCAAAGGCGCTGGGCGGCAGCGTGCGCTCGCGCTGCTGCATCATCAGGTCGGCCACCACCAGTTCGGCCTCGTCCATTTCATCAACCGCCGCGACGCAGCGGATCTTTGCGCCGCCGCGCCGCTGCGTCCACAGGCGCTTGGCTTTGCGTTCCGCGTTCTTGCTGATGACCGCATTGGCCGCATTCAAAATCGTGGTCGTCGATCGGTAGTTCTCCTCAAGCCGGATGACTTTTGCGTGCGGATAATGTTTCTCAAAATCAAGAATGTTGCGCACTTCCGCGCCGCGCCAGCCATAGATCGACTGGTCGTCATCGCCGACGACACAGATGTTGCGGTGCGTGCCGGCCAACGTATGCAGCAGGTCAAACTGGGTACTGTTGGTGTCCTGGTATTCGTCCACAAGAATATAGCGAAAGCGTTCGCGGTACTGGCGCAGGACGTCTTTGTGCGTGTGCAGCAGGCGCAGCGGCAAGAACAACAAATCCTCGAAATCAACGGCGTTGGCGCTGCGCAACGTGGCGCGATACGTGTCCCAGACGCTGTGCAGCACGGCGCTGTCAACGCCGTCGGCATCGCGGATGGTGAGCGTGTCGTCGCGCCAGCCGCGCGCGGCGTGCAAGCGGAAAAGAATATCTTCCGGCTTGTATTTTTTCCAGGTGACACTGATGCCGCGCAGCGCTTTCTTGACCAGTGCCACCTGCTCGCCGCCGTCGTAAATGGAGAAGTGCGGGCGCAGGCCGAGCGCGGCGGCGTGCTCGCGCACCATGCGCGCGCCCAGACTATGAAACGTTGAAACTTGAATTTGCTGCGCGCGTTTGCCGACCAAGGTGCGCACCCGCTGGCGCATTTCCCGCGCGGCCTTGTTGGTAAAGGTCACCGCCAGGATGTTTTCGCAGGCAATGCCCTGCTGGAGCATGTGGGCGATGCGATAGGTGATCGTGCGCGTCTTGCCGGTGCCGGCGCCGGAGAGAACCAGGACGGGGCCTTCGATGGTGCGCGCCGCCTCGCGCTGCTGCGGGTTCAGGTCGTCGAGTGAAATCACGGGGCGACTCGCGCCGGCAGTGCCTGCAGCGGTTGCAGAAAGCGCGCCGCTTCATTGGTGCGCTGCAGCGCGATCAGCGTCTCGGCCATGCCCATCAGCGCGGCCGTGTCCTGCGGGCGCTGGCGCAGCATGCGTTCGTACAACGGCAGCGCATCGGCGTTGCGGCCCTGGTCGCGATAATGCCCGGCCAATGCCGCCCATGCCGCGGGGGTGGCCGCGCGCAACAACGTGTTGCTGCCGGCGTGCTCGAGACCGGCGGCGAGCTGGACGCTGCCGAGATACAGCAGCACCAGCGGATGATCCGGCTTCATGCGTTGCGCCGCCTGCAGCAAGGCAAGGCTGCGCGGATAGTCAGCGGCATTGTAATGCCACGCGCCCAAGTTCAAGGCCACCAGAAAATTATTGGAGTTCAATTGCCAGGCCCGCTCCAGGTAGGTGCGTGCTTCGGGCAAATTGTCGTTGGCCAGCAATTCGCGGCCGTAATTGACATTGGCGCGCCAACTGCCGGGCGACTTCAGCGCGGCATCCTGCCACAGCGTCAGCGGGGTGCGCCAGACTTCGTTGCGCAGATGGGTCAAGGATACAAAGCTGAGCAGCAGCAGGGCCAGCGCGCCACCGACCAGCAAGGTCAACGTGCGCCGCACGGCGGCCGTCTGCGTCGTCAGTTCTTCGCACAGCGGCACCAGCAGCGCGATCAGCAGGCCCGGCAGCGCGGCATACACGCGATGCTCGAAGAAATCATTGGGCATGATGGCGGCGGGCGCCAGCACGGCATAAAACCAGACCAGGCCCAACAGCACGGCGGGCATCCGCCGCCACAAGGCAAGGCCGGCGCCGAGCACCGCCAGGTGCAGCGCCAGCGCGGCCAGCACGCCGATTTCGCCGAAGCCCGCACTGGGCAGCAGGTCATACTCGACGCGCTGCTGCCAGGGGAACAAACACACGCGCCCATACAGCAGCAGCATGCGCGCTTGGGTGGCATAATGCGCCATGGGCGAGGCGGTCTCCCACAAGACCGCAAAGGGCGCCATCGTGAAGTGCGGCCAGGGCGTGAAGCGCAGCGCCTTGAATTGCAGCAACAGGGCCAGCACGCAGACGACCGCGCCCGCCGCGCAGATCGCCGCGGCGTACCAGCGCGCCCGCGCCGTGCGCAGCTGCAATAAAATGACATACGCCGCAATGATCACCGGCGCGGCCACGATGATTTCCTTGCTGAAGGCGCCGGCGGCCAGCGCCACCAGTGCCAGTATGCCCCATGCGGCTTGCGCGACGCGGCCCGCGCTGCCAAGCGCCTTGATCGCACCCAAGACCGCCAGCAGCAGGCACAACGCGCCCAGCAGTTCGAGGCGTTGCACAATGTACGTCACGGCCTGCGTTTGGATGGGATGCACGGCAAACAGGCCGGCCACGCACGCGCCTGCCAGCGTGGCAAACGCGGCGCGCGTTGCCGTGTCGGTCGCGCGACTGGCCCGCGTGAAGATCAGCAGCGTGTTGATAGTGTGCAAGGCGATGTTGACCACGTGCCACCAGGCGACGTCATAGCCGGCCAGTTGGTAATTCCCCCAAAATGTCAGGAAGCCCAAGGCGCGTTGCGGCGCAAAGCGGACGACCTCGCCCAAGCTGGCATGCGCGTAATCAAACTGCACAATCGAGCGATTGTCGTCGAATTGCCAGGCGCAGGAAAAAGAGTTGGCATATGCCAGCCATATCAGCGCAACCAGCGCCAGCGGGATCAGGATGCGCCGCAGCATAGAAGCATGGGATTTCATGGTTGTTGTTCCACCTGCACATTATCGTAGAGCAAATACAGTGATTGCCATTCGTTCGACCACAGCAGCATGCCGGTCACGCCCGTCGCGCGCAACTGGCGCGCAATGTCGGGATCGAAATACAGCAACGGCGCGGTTCGCGTCGCCGGCACACCCGTCACCGCGCGCGCTTGGCGCAACCGCAACTACGGATGCGTCGCGCGATAATACTTGAACACTTCGTTCCAGCTATACTCATCCAGCACCAGCATGTCGGCCTTGTCCGGCAGGGCATACAGCAGCTCCGCGTTCTCGTAGGGGTTCTGGCGCCATGACCAGGTCGTGATGGTGGTGGCAACGGACACGCCGATACACAGGCACCACAAGACGATGACGATGACGCGCAGCCGCCCCGCCATGCCCACCAGCACCTCCAAGCCCGCGCCGGCGCACCACGCCGCACACAAATAAAAAACCCAATACGAGCCCAGCGGATTGATCAAATATTGATGCGCGGCAAATGCGCCGCCCACTAGCGCCACCACCACGAGCACCGCCGCCGCGCGCCATGCCCGCCGCCACAGCGCCGCCATGCCTACCAGCGCGAGCAGCGCGCCACACACATGCAGTTCGAACAGCGTGGCCCGCAGGACAAACGGCACGCGCACTCGCACAATCTCGGCCATGCCAGCCTGCCAGTAATTCGGCCAGAATTGCGCGCCGAGTGCCATGCGCACGACGTCGCGCCACGTCGCGCGCGGTGTCAGATATTCGCAAAACGGGCCGCCCGCCTGCGCACGTTGCCACAGCCAGATGTACAGCAACACATTGACCGCAATAACGCCCGCCAGCATCAGCCACGGGCGCAGACGCAGCCATGCCTGCGGTCGCCGCAACAAGGTTGCCGCCAGCAGCACTGGCGCCAGCCACAGCAACACGGTGGCATGGCCCGCGCCGATGCCCGCCGCCGCGATGGCCACCAGCAGCCATTCTGCGCGTGTAGTTGCGAACCAGTGCGCCAGCGCGCACAGCGCCAGCATCAGCAGGAAAATACTCAGCGCCTGCGGCCCCGCTTCCGTGGCGCACAGCCAGACCTGTTCGCTGACGGCATAGGCAAGTGTTGCCAGCGCCGCCGCCAGCCAGCGCACCCCCAGCGCGCGCAACCCATAAAAAAGGAATGCCAACGCGCCGGCCATCCATAGCGCGGAGAAAATGTTCATGGCCAGCGCCGGCGCTTCGCCGCCTGCCAACGCCGACCAGCCGTGGCCCAGCAGCACAAACAGCGGAAAGCCGGGCGCGTGCGGCACGCCCAGCACGCGCGAAATGTACTGGAACTTCGCGGCATCACCCGGGCAGGCACGGCCGCCCACGCCCGGATACGCTGTCACCAGATAGACCAGCAGCATGCCGCCCACCAGCACGGCGGCAACCATGCCATCGCGGCGGCGCGCATGCAGGTGCAACGGGGAATGATCAGTCTTGGTATTCATGTTGAATCAGACAATACCATAAAGTGCGGCGCATGTCAAAGCCGCGTTGCGCCGGAGAACGATCATCCACGCCGCTGGCTCTGCAAGGTGGGAGGGGCTTCCACGCCCCGATCTGGTGCATAGCGCGGTTTTCGCATTTAAGGAAATTCTCGCGCGGCGCGAGAATATGGAACGCGGCCGAGTGCGCGTGGGCGCAATAAGGCGGATGTATCAGTTGGAGTTCACGCTTTAGCGTGTCTTTTATATTCTCGCGCGGCGTACGGCAATACAAAGCACAATCATGCTGAACTCCAAATTCGTTCGTAACGAACGAATTTACACAGCTGCACAAGCTGAAGCTTGTACGCCAACTGCGCCAACGGGGTGGGTGCGCGTGCGCGTTTATTCCGGTGCCGGGACGATGATGTTTGCGGCGCGGAGGCGCTGGGCAGCGAGCGTGACGAGGCGCTGCAACTCGTGCAGGGTGCGCGCAAGCGCTTTGGGCGCAAGGCTGCACAACTGCTGCCAGTCTTGGAGCGCCGCGACGAGTGCCGCATCGTCCGCCGGGCGAAACTCAAATGGAAATTGCTCAAAGGCGCCGGAGTGGCAAAGTTCGCCAAGTTGCTGCACGCACGCCGCCGGCAAGGACTGCGCGCGCCACACCTCCTCGCGCATCAGCTCGCGAATGCGTCGCCAGTCCTCGCCCACATCGAGCAGGAACAGTAATTGCTGCTGGTAGAGCAATTCGAGCCGCCCCGAGGAGCGCACCGCCAGAAACGGCACGAGCGGGAAGAGCAGCGGAAAATAGCGGTTGGGATACACGTCAATATGATAGTAAACGCGTGCCACCGCGGCGTAGCGCGCCCAGCTGTCAAGGTTTTCCACCGGCGCGGTGGCAAGCGCTGTGCAGACCACCGGCACGGCGCACCCATCCAGCGAATCATGGGCAGGATCCAGCAGATAGTCGCCAATCTGGATCACGTTCTGAAAGTAGCTCTCTTCACCGATGCAGAATACCTTCTGCCACAGCAAGCCGTGGCGGCGCAAGCGCGCGACCAGCACATCCGTGGACAAGCGTGCCCAGACGGCATCACAGATCCAGTGACAAAAGCCGATCGGATAGGTTGCGGGCGTGGCTTCGCCAATGTTGGCCGGTTCGAGCGCGCTGGCCTGCGCAGTCAAGGTGTGGAATTCGCGATCCGCCGCCGCACGCGCCGCGCATGCGCGAGCCAGCAACTCATCCTGAACCGGATCGAGCCAGCGGTGACTTAACTGGCGCTGATTGGCACAGTAAGTGATCTGCTGGGCGTGCGCGCGGCGGACGATGTCAGGAAGGGCTTGCCGCATGCCGCGTGCGCCGCCTGCGTGCTTGGATCAGCAGGGCGGCGGCACTCAGGCATGCGCCCGCGCCGGTCGCCGGTTCGGGCACGTCGCCCGCTTGGATACTGTCGCCGGATATGCCTTGCCACGCGGCCGAGACCAGCAGGCCCTCAGTCGGCTCGGCGGTGGGATAGGAAAATTGCAGCCACGCGGCGCAGGGCTGGTCGGCGTGCAGAAACTTCACGCCGACGTAGGAGTTACCCACCCCGATCAGATTGGCGATGCTGATTGTTGGCTCGGTCGGATCCGCAAAGGCGATGCTTTCCTTGAAGGAGTACACCCGCACCAGGGCGGCGTCGGCCGCAACCAGATTTGATTCACTTTGCCCGGCGAGATCGTAGTTTGCATTCGCATAATTCACCGTAAAATCAACCGTCCCATCCGCATCAATATCCAGATTGTTGACGGCGTCAGCCAGCGGCTGGTTGGTAATGGGTGACACAACGATGGCGGCCGGTGCTGTGGCGGCGAGGCCAATCAGGCCGGCGACGGTGCTGATGGCAAGGGTCTTGTTCATAATAGGATTGCTCTCCTTATAATGTTGGGAATATCATAGCATACCCGTGCGCGGACTGCAACCGGAATGAGCTGAATGTCTGAAATTTCGATATAAGAAAGGGAGCCGCATTCCCGTGCGGCGATCCTGCCATGGTAGCCGCCGGCGTAGAGCGCGCAGACAAGGTAGGGCGGTCAGGCCCTTGACCGCCGCGGTCGTCGCTGCGCCATTGTATCACCGGTGTGAACGCGCATGCAGCAACGGCGGTCAGGGCCTGACCGCCC
>JAPLST010000112.1:1297-4193 GCA_026398485.1 bacterium | reverse complement strand
CTCCACTGTAGCATAATGTGGTGGACTATTCTACAACTATAGTTCATCTACTTGCATCATAGTTCATACTTGCAATCCCGCGCGGCGCGGGATTGCATAAAGTGGGTTGGTCGCGCGCGCAGGCCGCGCGACCACTCACCACTGCCACCAACCACGGTGGAGAACAGACAGGAGAAACCTGCATCAAAGAACGTACTACCAGCCACAGCATCTGCCGTGACTATCCCAGTATCGCATAGTCGGCATGGCACAAGCTACAACAATATCACCATCTTTGTGGACATTATCACCATAATTCGTTGGCAGCCAACGAATTTATAACGCGGCCAATGGCCGCACTGGGTGGTTGACGGCTACCGGATGCGGGCGGCGAATGCTGCGGCTGGCATCAGCCAGCTAAGGCACCAGCCAGTCCCGCCAGCGGCGTGGATCCCGCCAGCGGCGCATGCTGCGGCGCCGAGGGGAACGCGGCACGCCGGTGCCGTTGAGGGTAGGCGGGATCACCGCATCCCGCCAGCGCAGTGCAGGGCAGCGCAGTGCAGGGCAGCGCAGTGCAGCAAGCCGAACGGGCGTTCGGCTAGACCTTCAGCGGGTCAGGCGACCCGCGCTCCCTTCCGCGCCGCGCGTGCAGTGCCGCAGATTCGCGACACGGAAGTCGCTCCCACTTTTCATCACAGCATTCGCGACACGGAGGTCGCTCCCACGCTGGCAGCGCAACCGGGACACGCATAAGGGCTGCGTGCGGCCACAGCCGCTTAATAAATTCCCGCGCCGCGCGTGAATTTAATGTGGATGGGCGCTATGCGCCCGTTCTTCCAGTTTTCAGCTTTCAATTTTCAGCTTTGAACCGCTTCTGCCCTGAATCCTGATCGCTGCTGAATATCCAATATCGAACACTCAATGTCCAATGATGATCCCGCCGGTGGCGGGACTCCAAGCAGCCTAACAGCAGCAGCGGCAGAAGCAACAGCGCCGGTTCAGGCACGCCTGCGAAATCTTGGCCCGGCTGGTCCGCGCCGTTGACTGCCACCTGCCGCGTCGCCGGGCTGAAGGTATAGCCGCTCTGCATCGGTGTCAGCGTGTACGTGCCGTTGGTGACGCTGCTGAAGCTGTACGCGCCGTTGACGTCGGTGGTCGCGCTGCGCGTGCCGGCGCTGACAACGACCGTCGCCAGCGCAGCGCCCGTCGCGGCGTTGGTGATCGTGCCGCTGATGCTGTAGGTCGTGGCGTCGGCGCCCACGAACGTGGTGACGCTGCGCGCGGGTAGCGCGGCGGTGAAGGTCGTCGTGTTCACCGTCAAAGCAGTCTGCGCCGCAAGGTCGCGCGTCGCGTCCGTCAGCCATGGCGTTACCGACGTGGCTGTGAAGCCAGACAAGTTGAAGGTCACATTGGTTGCGGCATAGCTGTTGTTGAGCACGACGATGGCGAACGTCCCATTCGTGGGGCTCTTGTAGGCCGTGACCAGAACATCGGTGATGGGATTGACCGTGGCGGCGATGCGCACGAAACCGGGCCGCACGAACTTGCTGTAGTTGCCCATGACATAGAAACGCTTGGTGCGTGTCGTCCGGTCGTTGCGCCACAGCCCTTCGTTATTGTCGGCGGAGACGGCGGCCCACAGCCACCAGTAGTGATAGGCATTGAAATTGTAGGTGGCCAGGCAACTGTGCATCCGGGCGGCCAGGATCAAGCCATTGTTCATACTGGGATCGAAGGCCGAGAATTCCGACATCTCCGTTTGCCATATGTGCAAGCCCTGACTGCGCGCCAACGGGTAGTCGCTCGGCCCGCCCCTGATACAAATGCTGGGCAATCAGGCCCACATACTGAGCCGTGTTGGTGTCGTTGAGCGAGGGGGCGGCGTAGCTATAATCGCAATTATCCGTTTCGGGCAGCATGAGCTTGGTCGCCGTGACGCCGTTGGCGGCAAAGGTCGGACCGAGCACGGCCAGGAAATCATGCAACTGTTGGCCTGAATATTGACATGATTCATAAGTTGTCGCGAGATTGGGTTCGTTTTGCAGAGAGAGGGCGTAGAGATTGATCCCATTTGACGTTGCCAGGGTCTTCACGTAATTGGCCAGCTCCGTGGCATAGGCTTGGTAGTTGTTCGTCAGCAGATGGCCGCCATTATTGACATTGTTATTGTCTTTGTAGGAAGCCTTCGGCGTCCACGGCGTGCTCCATACCGTGGCGCCCCGGGCGATGGCCTTCTGCATGCATTCAATGCTGCCCGGCGAGGCGTAGGCATAGTCAAACGCCTGGGGCGCGAGTGGCCCGCCCGGCGAGATGCGCGCACGCAGCAGCGACAGGCCGATACCGTTCGTCGGCGAAAAGAACGCGTCGGCGGCTGCATCCGTCAACTGGTTCGTTGAAACCCAGGCGCAACTGGCGCCGAAGCCGTCAATTTCCTGTTTTACATTGTCCCACTCGACAACGCTGGGCGCGGCCACCAAGCGCGCGCACGGCGCCAGCACGAAGAGTACCAGCGCGGACACAAGTGCCGGAACACGCGCAAAACGCATAGGCCGCCCACTGTTTTTCTGAGGTGTTTCCATCGGTACTCTTTGTCAGTTTTCCGCTTCTCAATTTCAGTTTTCGGCTTTCAACTTTCAGCTTTGAACCTTTGCTGCCCTGAACCCTCTTTCAGCCTAAAACTGCGCTGCCGCCGCGCCCGCGGCGGCGTGGTCGCGCGCGCAAGCCGCGCGACCACTCACCAACCACATGGAGCAAACAGAAACTTAGCGGTTGCGCCGACGCAGCAGCGCCACGGCCGCGACGCCAACCAAGCCGATCAACGCCGGCTCGGGAATGACGCCGTCCTGGGTTACGACAAAGTTATCCACGCTGATGCCGGTGGTCGCAGAGCCGCCGCGCAGATAGAGCGCCACCTCGG
>JAPLST010000112.1:0-1162 GCA_026398485.1 bacterium | reverse complement strand
CTCGGGGCTGGAGGTGGTTCTTGTAACCTCTTTGCCTGTGTTCAGATTCTTGAGTGTGAGCCTGACACTCCAATAGTTTGTACCGGAAGAACCCGCCACGCCGACTTGGCCTTTTGTCGTGTTGAAGGTGAAATCGGTAGTCAACCGGTAGGTATCGCTTGCTGACCATGCTCCGATCTCGCTGCTGTTAAACGTGATTGCGACTGCATCGTTGCCGGTGCCCACGCCCGTCTTGGCTATGTTGATCGGTTGCAAGAAGCCGCCGCCAGCGCTGGCATCAATGCCGAACTGCATGCGAGCATACCCGCCGTTCGCAGCGGTCCACGTCGTCTTGCTGAAAAGGCCATAACCCATCTGTTCTCCGCTTCCGCTGACAAGAGTGTTCAGCACGAAATCCGCGCGCATATGGAAGGCATTCGTACTGCCCACGCTTGGGAAATTGTTGACACCGGCCGTGGGGAAAAGGCCGGCTGTGTTGCCACTACTATTGATTACTGTGGCGGCGCTGCCGTTGCCTTGGATGCTTTGAATGGCGCCTGCGGCGTTGGTAATGACCACACGGAAGCCGTCGGCGCTATTGCCGCCGCCGAAGACGATCGGGCTCGCATCCACGCCATCGAACGTGTTGCTATAGATCACAATCTCGGCCTGGGCCGCGGCGCACAAGCCAATCAGTAGGGCAATCACTAAGGTTTTCATCGGTGTTCCTTGCTGTTTTTGTGGTTAACCATGGGTGTTGGTCAGACGCTCTCTGAGCCGGCACGCACAGCATGCTAAACCAGTATCGCACAACGTGCCAGCAAAAGCTACCACGTCATCACCGTCTTTGTGGACGATATCACCATGCGGCGCTTGTTTTTCCTTCCGCATTCCGCGCCGCGTAAATTCGTGGGCGGCCAACAAATTTGGAGAGCGCGCTGCGGCTGTCCGGCGATGGCTGCGTCGCCGAGGGGAACGCGGCACGCCCGTGCCGCTGAGGGTAGGCGGGATCACCGCATCCCGCCAGCGCAGTGCAGGGCAGCGAGCCGATCGGGAGATCGGCGTTCCCGGCGCGGCGCGGAGGCGGCTCCCAGCGTAGCATGTGCAAATTCTCGCGCCGCGCGGGAATTCAATGTGGATGGGCGCTCTGCGCCCGTATCTTCCAGTTTTCAGCTTTCAGCTT
>JAPLST010000057.1 GCA_026398485.1 bacterium | reverse complement strand
TGCGCAGGGTGCGCGGGTGGGCCAAGACGGCGACGCCCCCGGCCTGGACGATCATTTCAATCGCGGTGCGCTGGGGCAGGATGCGCTTGGGCACATAGGCCGGGGCCTGATCGCCAATGTAGCGGTCGAAGGCTTCCTGGATGGATTTGACGTAGCCTTTGTGCAACAGCATCGCGGCGATATGCGGACGCCCGACGACATCACAGGCGGCATGCCTGCAGACGTCTTCGTACGAGATGGCGACGCCCATGGCGCGCAGGCGGTCGAGGATCAGCGGATTGCGCTCGTGGCGATTGTCGCGCATGGTGGCCAGCGGCGTCAACTTGGCCGGGGTGGCGGCATCCCAGCGCGGGAAATAGCCGAGGATATGCATTGCGCAATCATCGGCGCGCTGGCTGTCGGGATTGATGTAGTCGGCGCTGATTTCGACGCCGGCCATGGCCGGCATGCCCAGCGCGCGGGCTGCCGCGAGGAATTCATCGTTACCGATGGTCGTGTCGTGATCGGTCAAGGCAATGCCGGCCAAGCCCAGTGCCTGGGCCAGCTGCGGCAGTTGGCCAGGTTCACAGGTGCCATCCGAGCAATTGCTGTGCACATGCAGATCAACCATGGTGTGCGGGCACGGGGTGTTGCGCGGCGGCGGCGCCGGCGCGCCAATCCAGCAACTGCGGCGTCGCCACATGCGCGCGGCGGATGCCGGTGATCATGACCCGGATGGTGCCGACGATATCCATGCCAAACGTTTCGCGCACACGCTGACGCAGCGATGCTTGCAACAGGGTGGCGCGCAGGGCGACCGGCGTGTCGCCGGTCAGGCAGACGCGCACGGTGATGTTCATTTTGCGCCGGTCATGGGTGGTCTCGATCCGCGCCGAAACCACATCGGTGCTGCCGCGGACGGCGTCGCGCACAAAGTTGTTGATGGTCGCCGTGGCGATATGCACATCGCCGTCGCCGGTCGTGACAACCAAATGGGTGTGCCGCCATTTGTGCAACTGGATGCGTGCCAGCATGGCCAGCAGTACGACCAGCGCGAGCCACGCGGCGGTGCCGGCCAATGTTTCCCGCGCCGCAGTCTGGGACAGGAGCCCGGCCAGCTGCACCCAGCGGGCCCACGCCGCCGTCACCAGTGCGGCCACGCCCAGCCACGCCGCCAGCAGGAGTGCCGCAATGCTGAGCAGCCAAAAAAAGAATGCTTCCAGTACCCGCCACAGCCCGCGCATATCAGGGCGCCTTGTTGGCCAGCCATTCTTCGACAAAATGGGTTGAATAGCGGGTGCCGCGCACAAACGCGGGATGCTTGATCAGATTGCGGTGGAACGGGATGGTGGTCTTGATGCCGTCAATCTGGAATTCGCCCAAGGCGCGCAGCATGCGGCGGATGGCGCTCATGCGATCACGTGCATGCACCACCAGCTTGGCCACCAGCGAATCATAATAGGAAGGAATGGTGTAGCCGGTATAGCCGGCGCCGTCGACACGCACGCCCGGGCCGCCGGGCGGCAGGTAATTGGTGATTTTA